>DAOSMQ010000601.1:0-1714 GCA_035372725.1 Promineifilum sp. (SeqCode) | reverse complement strand
CTGCGGCGACGGCGCGCTGCTCGATTACCTGAAGCGCGAGAAGCACGCCCGCGGCCGCGGCATTGAACTCAGCGAGGCGGGCGTGCTGGCCTGTGTGCGGCGCGGCCTCAGTGTGCGCCAGGGCAACCTGCAAGAGGGCCTGGCCGACTACCCCGACGGCAGCTTCGACTGCGTCATCCTGGCCCAAACGCTGCAATATCTCGACGACCCGGTGATGGTGCTGGGCGAGATGTTGCGCGTCGGCCGGCGGGCCATCGTCAGCTTCCCCAACTGGGGCTATTGGCGCTGCCGGCTGGAATTGCTGGCCCACGGACGCATCCCGGCCGCGCCCGACCTGCCGCAGCCGTGGCACGACATCCCTCGCTGGCAGGCGCTGACCGCGGCCGACTTCGCCGCCTTTTGCCGGCAACGGAGCTTCGACGTGTCACAGGCCATCTACCTGGCTGGGGAGCGGCGCGTGGCCGCTCTGGCCAACCTGCGGGCGCAGACGGCCGTCTTTGCGCTGGAGCGGAGAAGTTAACGCCAGACCGCCAGGACGCCGGGAGGAAGAAGCCTGGCGCTTGGGCGTTGACCTCATTTATCTTCTAAACAGCCGCCAACGCATTCCGCCGCGGTTGAGGTAGGTGATCGTCTCGCCGAAGCGCGCCGGTTGCAGACCGAAGATGCGCTGGGCGGCGTCCAGTTCGACGACCTCCGCGGCGGAGAAGCGATCCAGGAAGAAGAGGCTGGCGGGCGGCCAATGCCACCAGGCCAACAGAAAGCGCGCTATCCGCCGCGTCGCCTTCAGGGGCACAGGCAGCAGAAGGCGCTGCCGGCCGGTGACGCGGAGGATCATCTGCACCAGTTGGCGGTAGCTCAGCCGCTCCGCGCCGCCCACAGTCAGCGTCCGGTTGATCAGGTCGGGCCGGTCGAGGATTTGGACAAGACAATGGGTGAAGTCTTCCACCCACAACGGCTGCGTGGGCATCGCGCCGCCGTTGGGAACCCAGGCGAACGGCCAGCTCCAGATGGCCAGGCTGAGCAGCAGCTCGGTGAAACGGTCGTCGCGGCCAAACAGCGTCGTCGTGCGCAGGATGGTGTAGGGGACGCCGCTGCGGGCCACCAGCCGCTCGACCTCGCCTTTGGCCCGCGGCAGGGGGTGGATGGCGTGGACGTTGGCGTGCAGGCGGCTGGGCACGATGAGATGGCGCACGCCGGCCGGCCGGGCCATCTCCACCAGCCGTTGTGTGCCTTCCACGTCCACGTGTTGCAACAGGCGGCGGTTGCCGCGCGCCTCGGCCCCGGCCAGATGGATGACTGTCGTTGCCCCGTCCAGCGCCTCGGCCAGGGCCGCGGCGTCGCTCAGACGGCCGGTGTAGGGTCGCCAGGCGTGGCCGGCGTGGTCGAGGACGCGGGTGAGCGAGCGGCCGATGAAGCCGGTCGCGCCGGTGACGAGGATCATGCCGCTATTGTACCGGGCCGGTTAGCGGCTGCTATAATGATGACGATGAATCCAGCCCCTCTGGCCGGCTATGCCGCGCCGCCGTTGCGCGTCTGCATCTTCGGCACCTACCGCGCCGGCTACACCCGCAACCAGATCATCCTCAAGGGCTTGCAGGCCCAGCCGGACGTGGCCGTGCATGTCTGCCACGCGACGCTGTGGCAGGGCATCGAGTATCGCGAGCCCAAGGCTAGCCGCCAGTGGCGCAAACCGCGCTTATGGCGCCGGCTGGCT
>DAOSMQ010000600.1:0-1730 GCA_035372725.1 Promineifilum sp. (SeqCode) | reverse complement strand
GTGGGCAAGAGCGGCGCGCCGCCCATCACCATCGGCGGCTATCTGATGCGTCGTCGCCGCCTGGGCCTGTTGAGCGACCAGCTAGACGAGGACGAGCGCCATCGGCTGGCGGTGGCCAATGCCGACTACGATGGGATTATCGCCCGCCAGACGGTTCGCTTCGAGGCGCGAATACTGGCCGAGGTCGGCGGACGCATGCGCGAATGGATGGAGTACCTGCGCAATCTAGCTGTGTCGAAGCGCCTGGTGGCCGATCATGCCCACTACATCTGGAAGGCGGACACCCGCGTCGTCATTGGGGAACTGCTCGATGCGTTCGGCCCCACCCTGCCCGGCCATGTCACTGACGACGTGGCCATGCTCGACCGGCGCTTGCAGACCCGCTGGGCGCCGGATGCATTCATCTGGGCCGCCGTTTGGCAGCCAGCCTACCCGGCCGAGCGCTTCTGGTGGCTCTACGGCTATCCGGCGGCGCATTGACCGGGAAAGCGAGTTTCTCCCTGAACGCGGTTAGACCACGTCCTTCCGTCGCTGGACAACGATGGTCAGCCCCAGGAAGGCGGCGGCGAAGGCCAGCAAGATAAGCCAGGACGCCAGCAGGTGGCCGGTCGAGTGGTCATAGCTGACGTTGAAGGTCAGCGCCGGCGGTAGGGCGGTCTGGCCCGTCTGGCAATAGCCCTCAGCCGCGGGGGCCAGCCCGGCCGGCAGCGGTTCCTCCGGCTCCAGGCAGCCGCCGCCGCGCGCGTTCAGCCGCTCGATGTTCACCGAGCTGCCCAGCGCTTCCAACGTCCAACGCGTCGTCGTCAGGTAGGAAATGGGCCGCGCCGCCGCCGGAATCTCGAAGATGGCCCCGGCGAAAATGATCTGCACGAAGAGGACGACCAGGATGATGTAGATGACCGTGGCTGAACTGCGGACGACGGCCGAGATGAGCAGGCCCAGGGTGATGCTGGCCAGCGTCGCCAGCACCAGGGTGATATACATCTCCACGGCGGCCGGCAGAAAGACGCCGTCGCCCGGAAAGGCCACCCGCAGGCTCATGACGAGTAGCAGCAGCAGGCATTGCAGCAACCCAAAGCCGAGCAGAATGACGATCTTCGACAGCAAGTAGGGCGGGATGCGCAGGTTGACCATCCGCTCGCGGTGGTAGATCGGCGCCTCCTTGACGATCTCATAGGCCGCGCCAAACAGCCCCAGCAGCGTCGCCGCCAGGGCCATCATAAAGAGCAGTCGTTGCGTTGCCCCGGCCACCTGGTAGATGCCCTGGAATTGCTCGACGTCGTTGCCAGGATCGCCGGCGCGGCGGGCGTCGAGGATTTCCTGCTGAATCTGACTGCGGATGGCCGGCTCGCTCTTGCCGGTCAGGTCATAGCGGTCGGCCATGACCAGCAGCAGCAGACCGATGAGAGGCATGGCTGCCAGAAGGATGACCAGGCTACCGCTGTCGCGGCGGATGAGGTCGAAGTAGCGCCGCGCCAACACGCCGAACTGGGCCAGCGAGGAAACCTTTTGCTTGGCCGGTTGGCGGGGGCGCTGGTGGCTGACAGCGGAAACGTTGCCGGCCGCCTGGAGCCGGTCGGCCACGAAGCGCCGGTACTGCGGCGAGTTGCGATAGAGCGACTCCCACACCTCGGCTGATGTCGCCTTGGGGTTAGCCAGCAGAGCTTGCTGCTGGTGGTGGTCTACGCCGGTGGGAAATTTGACCGCGCCGGCCGGCTGGCTGAGGCGGG
>DAOSMQ010000599.1:0-1731 GCA_035372725.1 Promineifilum sp. (SeqCode) | reverse complement strand
CATGCTGCAAGGGGGTTTTCTGTTCGTCTTTGATCTGCTCAACGCTTTGGCCCTGCGCCGGTTGCGGCTCCGGCCGCGCGCTTAGCTGTAGCGGCTGCGGTCGAGGGCGTCGTCGCTTGGTTGCAGGGACAGGGCATCGGCGTCAACCGGCGGCGGCAGCGGGGTTGGCTCTGGCTCGGCCGGCTCCGGGCCGCGCAGGCGGAAGACGATGACCACCGCCAGCAGGGCGAACAGGCCAACGACGACCTCCGTCCAATAGGGGCCGACACGCGACACGGCGATGACGCTGACCATGTTCAGCGCGGCGTGGAAGCCGATGGACACAAAGAGCCAGCCGATGTTACGCCGCAGGAAGACCTGCAAGACCAGCAGCGACATGGCCAGATGGCAGGCGATGGCGAACACGCGCTCGACCGCCCCCAGAATCAACATCGGCGCGGGCATGTTCACGACCTGAGCCAGGGCGTCGGCCACGACCTGACGCTGCTCCGCGGGCAGGGCGTTCATCGCTACCTCGTTGTTGGCGACGGCGAGTAGGGAGAACGTGCTGACCGCTCCCAGCACGCCCAGGATAATCGCCTCACTGCCGCCGTGGCCCGCGCCGAGCATCAGGCCGCGCGACCACGTGCGGGCGTCCCTGGCCCAGAAGCGGTAGGTCAGGTAGCGGGCCACTTCCTCGAAGACGCCCGATGACAGGCCCAAAAAGAGGGCGGTGATGAGCAGGCCGGCCGTCGCCGTTGTGGCCGGCAGCAGGCCGGAGCGCTGGACAACGGCATTAAACGGGATGTGCAACACCTGGGATAGCACAAAGGTCACTGCGCCCATGAAGAAGAAGCGCCACGGCGCGCCCGTGCGCCGCCAGATGAAAACGGCCAGGGTGGCGGGGACGAGAATCATGAGACTGTAGTTGATTGTCAGCAGAAGTACAGTCATGGGCTATTTCCAGGATGTGGGCATGGAGCAACGGACTCGCCCGGCAAGAAGAAGGCCACCGCGGAGACAAGCGTGTGGAGTGCAGACAATCCCCACTCAGTATCGGCAACTGGGGCAACCCCACGGGGCTGCCTAGCCCAAGTTTGCCTGTCGTAACTCAAATAGTTTGACTCACGACGCTCTGCCGTTGCGGTGGCTTCACAAACATCATAGCATAAATAGGGGGCGCTCGTAAAGGTGACAAATGTCATACAGTGGGGGTTTTCAGTTGCCGGCCGGAGCGCCGGAGCGCGCCAGCGCGCCGGCATGACAACCGCTGCAACCGGTCTACAATAGCGTGGTGAACACCGTGCGAGCCATCCCCGCGGCCGAGACGCGCGTCGAGTTGGTCGTTGTTAACTCGCGCTTCCTCGCCACGGCCGCGCCTGCCTTCAGCGTCGAGGCGGCGCGAGCGTTCGTCGGCCGCGTGCGGGCTGAGTTCGCCGACGCCACGCACAACGTCCCCGCCTACCTCATCGGCCACGGCGCAGCCACCATTGCCCACTGCCACGATGACGGCGAGCCGTCGGGCACCGCCGGGCGGCCGGTGCTGGCCGTCTTACAGGGCAGCGGCCTGGGCGACATCGCCGTCGTTGTGACGCGCTACTTCGGCGGCACGAAGCTGGGCACGGGCGGGCTGGTGCGGGCCTATGGCGACGCGGCGCGGGCGGTTGTCGCCGCCCTGCCGCGCGCCGAGAAGGTAGCCACAGTGACGGCTCTGATCGAAGTGCCCTATTCGTTGCTGGAACGTCTGCGGCT
>DAOSMQ010000598.1:0-1734 GCA_035372725.1 Promineifilum sp. (SeqCode) | reverse complement strand
GATGGCGATGGGCGTGGCCGGGTCGGCCGGAGCGCCGGCGGCGGGAGAGAGGCGGTCGCCCTGGCCCAGGGCCAGCCCGGCGGCGGCGACGACCTCGCCGACGGTGGCGTAGCGGCCGCTGACCGTCACGGCCGCCGCATCGTCGCGCACGGTGTAGGTTAGCGCCGCGGGGCGGCAGCCGGCGGCCACCAGCACGACCAGCAGGCACAAAAAGAACCACGCTTGCCGGCGCGGGCTTGTTGGCCAACGAGGCTGATAGGACGCGACGGGCGCGCCGCCGCGGGACGTGCGCCGGAGTGGGCTGCGAGTCATTCGGCCTTCAACGCGAATGTGCCCATGAGGCCGGTGACCGACCAGGTTGTCCTGGGTACCCGGAAGAAACGTCTTAGTGCTGCTTCCTTCCGGACCTGACACGGTTCAACGGCTTCCGCCACCAGGGACCCAGTGGTCACCAGCCTCATGGGCACATTCCTGTTAACGGGCCTAATGATAGCCCAGACGCGCGTGTTCTACAACGGCGGGCGGGCGGGCCTCAGTGATTACACACAATCGGCCGGTTAATTCCAGGCCCCCAGCATCTCCGGGCCGCGGTCCAGCTCCCACGGATAGATCATGTAAGCGTCGGTTACGGCGGCGTAGTAGGTCGGCGCGTAGCCGGGGTAAAGCGAATAGGACGGCTTGTAGTGTAGCACGCAGATCTCCGGCGTGCCGCCGGCAGAGTCGATGCGGTTGGCCACGGTGACGCTGTTGCGCCCCTTAGTCCAGACGTCGTCGACCACCAGCACCCGCCGCCCGCGCAGCACGTCGTCGTCGGGGAACTGGATGAACTCTGGGATGGCGTACTTGACCATCTCCGGCTGCATCCCGGGGAAGTCGGACGGAAAGCGCACCGAGGCGGTCAGGATATAGGTGATGTCCAGCGCCTCCGCCAGCATCCCGCCGGGCACAATCCCGCCACGAGTGATGATTACCATGGAGTCGAACCGCCCTCGAATCTGGGGAACCAGGTAGTCGATGAGTTTGTCGACGTCAGACCACGTGAGCACTTCGCGCCGCATTGTCCACTCCTCGTCGTTGCTGATGCGTGATCCTACCCTGTTGGTTGGGGCAAGTCAATTGACGCATGGCCGGCGGCGTATCGCCCCACCGCCGGCCGTGCCCCTGTCATTTCTTACTTCTTGCGCTCCGGGAAGCGCGTCTGCACCGTGGCCGCGTCGGGCATGGGCAGGCGTCCGCCCAGGTCGGCACGCTCCACGCCCTTGATCGGCCGTGTGCCGCCGCCCATCTGGTAGATGAATAGCGGCGTGCCCGGTTCGGCCATCGCCGAAGGTACAATTGCCTGGCCCAGCAGGTAACCCTCGCGGTCGATGGCGCAGCTGGTAACGTGGCCGATGACCTTGCCGCGCCGGTCGAGCACCGGGTCGCCTGACTCTGGCCGGCGCACGCCTTTCTCGTTCATGCGGAAGCGCACCAGGTCGCGGTCGCGGGTGGCCTCATGCCGCACAAAGGCGTCGCGGCCGATGAAAAACGGCTTGTAGACTTTGACGAAGCTGCCGAAGCCGGCGTCGGCCGGGTTCAACCCCAGCGCCCCGGCCATCTCATGGCCATAGAGCGGCAGGCCCGCCTCGGTGCGCGTGCTGTCGCGTGCCGCCAGGCCGCAGGCCTTCAGGCCATAGCTGTCGCCCGCGGCCAGCAGCGCGTTCCAGAGGTCTACCGCGCGGTCGGGGTGGATGA
>DAOSMQ010000597.1:0-1738 GCA_035372725.1 Promineifilum sp. (SeqCode) | reverse complement strand
CCCAACCACTGGCGCGGCGAAATCGGCCCCAACTTCAGCAATGCCCAGTGGAACACCTGGTTCGCCGCCTATCAGGCCATGATCACCCACTACGCCGCGCTGGCCGCGGCCGAGGGCGTGGAGCAGTTCGCCGTGGGCACGGAACTCAACACCACCGTCAGCCACGAAGCCAACTGGCGCGCCGTCATCGCCGCCGTCCGCGCCGAGTTCCCCGGCGCGCTGACCTACGCTGGCGACTGGACCAACGCCCCCGACGTGCCCTGGTGGGACGCGCTCGACCTCATCGGCGTCGATGCCTACTACCCGCTGGCCGCCGCGGGCAACAACACGCCCACCAAGGCCCAACTCGTCGCCGCCTGGCAGCCGCTGCTGGCCGACCTGGCCGGCCTCAGCGCCGCCAACGGCGGCCAGCGCATCCTCTTCACCGAGGTCGGCTATCGCAGCCAGAACGGCGCGGCCCAACACCCCTGGGACTGGCAGAGCGGCGGCGCGGTCGATCTGGCCGAGCAGGCGCTCCTCTACCAGGTCGCCTTCGAGCAGGTCTTCGACGAGCCGTGGTTCGCCGGGGCCTACTGGTGGGCCTGGGACCCGGAGCCGTACCAGGGCGGCGTCTGCGACAACGGCTACACCGTCCACGACAAGCCGGCCGAGGACATCGTCCGCCAGTGGTATGGCGCGCCGCCGCGCGACACGACGCCCCCACCGCCGCCCGACGACAGCGTGACCCGGCTCATCTATGGCGACGCCCTGGCCGCCGGCTGGGAGAACTGGTCATGGGGGACGACGGTCAACTTCAACCAGACCGCCCAGGTCGCCGCCGGCGCCAAAGCCATCCTGGCCGACGCGGGCAGCTGGAGCGCCCTGTCGCTCTACCACGCGCCCATCAACACGACCGCCTATGACTACCTGTCCTTCTACGTCCGCCAGGCGGCGGCGACGACGGCGCTGCACGTGACCGTCAACGACGGCGACGACAACGCGCTGCTGGACGTGCCCGCGGCCGACTGCCGCTACACCGGCGGCGCGCCCCTGCCGGCCAACACCTGGCGGCGCGTCCTCATCCCGCTCAGCGACCTCGGCGCGGCCGGCGCGGCCATCAGCCGCGTGACCTTCCTCAACACCGGCGACGGCTCCCTGCGCTTCTGGCTCGACGACGTCCGCCTGGTGGCCGCGGCCGGCGACACCTACCTGCCCATCGTCCTGACGCCGACCGACGACGCCACCGTGCAATCGTCGGCCCCCAAGAGCAAGTACGGCGGCAAGCCCACGCTGCGCGTCCGCGACGCCGCCGCCGACATGGTCAGCTACCTCAAGTTCGACGTGACCGGGCTGGGCGGGCCGCCGGCGCGGGCCACGCTGCGGCTCTACGCCAGCGACGGCGGGCCGTCCGGCGGGGCGGTCTTCGTCGTCAGCAACAACAACAAGGGCAGCAGCACCCCCTGGCGCGAGGCCGGCCTGACCTGGCGCAACGCCCCGCCCCTCAACGGCGCGCCGCTGGCCACGGCCGGCGCGGCCGTCGCCGGGCAATGGCTGGCGGTGGACGTGACCGCGGCCATCGCCGGCAACGGCCCGGTCAGCTTCGCCCTGCGCGGCGCGAACGCCGACCTGGTCGTCTACAGCAGCAGCGAAGGGGCGCAGCCGCCGGAGTTGGTGCTGGAAGAGTAGGGATTAGGGGCTAGGGGGTAGGGATTAGGGATTAGGGGCTAGGGAAGAGCGTTCTTCCCCTGGCCCCTAGCCC
>DAOSMQ010000596.1:0-1757 GCA_035372725.1 Promineifilum sp. (SeqCode) | reverse complement strand
TTATGATGACGGACAGATGGTGTTGCAACGCCTAAAGGGCGATGAAACACCAGGAAGGGAATAAGCCTCCTAGGCTCCCTGTCCCACGCCACTCCCCACTTCTCGCCCACAATTGATGACATCCGGCTCATGACAGCGCCGGCCGCCCCGCCTACACTGTTCTCCTATAGGTTTGCTGACGCCGGCAGTGCGATTGCCACTGGCCGCGCGCCCCAGGCTACTTAGGAGACAGATCAACCATGATGCAAGGATCAGTCGTGACACTGGACAGGGAAACCGTCGGCCGTTTTGCGGCCGGACTTCAGGGCGAAGTGATTACCCCCGCCGACGCGGGCTACGATGAGGCCCGCACTATCTACAACGCTATGATCGACAAGCGCCCGGCGCTGATCGCCCGCTGCGCCAATGCCGCCGACGTGGCCGCGGCCGTGGCCTTTGCCCGCCACAACAAGCTGGACGTGGCCATTCGCGGCGGCGGCCATAATGGGGCCGGATTGGCGCTGGTCGATGACGGGCTGGTCATCGATCTCTCGCCCATGAAGGCCATCGCCGTCGATCCCGCGGCGCGCACCGTGCGCGTGGCCGGCGGCTGCACCTGGGGCGAGGTCGATCAGGCGACGCACGCCCACGGCCTGGCCGTGCCCAGCGGCATCATCTCCACCACCGGCGTCGGCGGCCTGACGTTGGGCGGTGGGCTGGGCTACCTGTCGCGCGCCTATGGCCTGACGATCGACAATCTGCTGGCCGTCGATATCGTTCTGGCCGATGGGCGGCTCGTGACCGCCAGCGAGGACGAGAACGCTGATCTCTTCTGGGCCGTGCGCGGCGGCGGCGGCAACTTCGGCGTCGTCACGTCCTTCCTGTTCCAGGCCCAGCCTGTCGGCATGGTCTATGGCGGCCCGATCATCTGGCCCATTGACCAGACCGAGATGATCCTGCGCTGGTATCTGGACTTCATCGCCGACGCGCCGGAGAACATCTCCGGCTGGTTCGGCGTCCACCGCGTGCCCACCGGGTCGCCCCTGCCGGCCGAGCTGCATAGCGCCCACGGCTGCGTGATCACCTGGTGCTACACAGGGCCGCTGGAAGAGGCCGAAGAAGTCTTTCGCCCCATTCGCGCCCTGGGCACGCCAGTGCTTGACCTGGCCGGGCCGCTGCCCTTCCCGCAACTCCAGAGCATGTTCGACCAGATTTACTATCCGCCCGGCCTGCAGTGGTACTGGAAGGCCGACTTCGTCAAGGAGGTCAGCGACGACGCCATCGCCCTGCATCTCAAATTCGGGTCGAACCTGCCCTCGGAGCTGTGCACCATGCACCTCTATCCCATCAACGGCGCGGTGCAGCGCGTCGGCCGCACGGCCACGGCTTTCAGCTACCGCGACGTCACCTTCGCGCAGGTCATCGTCGGCGTCGAGAGCGACCCGGTCAACGTCGACAAGGTCAGCCAGTGGGCCAGGCAGTACTGGGCCGCGCTCCACCCCCATTCGGCCGGCGGGGCCTACGTGAACATGATGATGGAAGAGGGCCAGGAGCGGGTCGAGGCCGCCTATCGCGACAACTATCGCCGCCTGGCGACCGTGAAGAACAAATACGATCCCGGCAACCTGTTCCACGTCAACCAGAACATCCGGCCCGAGTAGGGGATAGGGGATAGGGGTTAGGGGTTAGTGAAGAGCGCTCTTCCCTAACCCCTAGCCCCTAATTGTCGGCTGCAAAGACATCTCTATTGAAAAAACTGCTAGCACATTACTAACAGT
>DAOSMQ010000595.1:0-1761 GCA_035372725.1 Promineifilum sp. (SeqCode) | reverse complement strand
CCATGGAGTTCTTCAACTCCGCCGACCTCAGCGGCGAGGTTGTCGCCCGGCAAGAGATGAACCAGGCCGAAATGATGTGGTTCCTGGACGTGCTGCCCGGTGTCGATCCGTGGAAGTTCAGCGCCCGCCTGACGGCCCGCTACACGGCCGAGGCCGATGGCGAGCACCTGTTTAGCCTGGTCAGCGCCGGGCTGAGCCGCCTTTACCTCGACGACGCCCTGCTGGTAGACAATTGGAGCGACTGGAAGCCCGGCGACAGCTTCTTCGGCTTTGGCAGCAACGAGATCATCGGCGCGGCCGAGTTAGAAGCCGGCCGCGCCTACGACGTGCGCGTCGAGTACGCCTTCCCCGCCCCCGGCGGCATGTTCATGAAGGCTCTGCGCGTCGGCGTCACCCGCCCTCTAGGCGACGAGGCCATCGAGAGCGCCCTGATAGCCGCGGTGCAGGCCGACGTGGCCATCCTGTTTGTGGGCCAGAACGGCGAATGGGACACCGAGGGACGCGATCGGCCGCACATCGACCTGGTCGGCCGGCAGAACGAACTCATCGAGCGCGTCGCCGCGGCCAACCCCAACACGGTTGTCGTCGTGCAGAGTGGCGGGCCAGTGCGCATGCCCTGGCTCGACCGTGTCGCCGCTGTGCTACAAGCATGGTATCCCGGTCAGGAGTGCGGCAACGCCATTGCCGACGTGCTGACCGGTCGGGTTAACCCCAGCGGCCGGCTGCCGCAGACGTTCCCACTGCGGCTGGAGGACAACCCCGCTTATGTCAACTATCCTGGCGAAAACGGCCATGTCCTCTACGGCGAGGGCCTCTTCGTCGGCTACCGCTACTACGACAAGAAGCGCGTTGCCCCGCTCTTCCCGTTCGGCCACGGCCTGTCGTACACCACCTTCGCCTGGGACAACCTGCGCCTGAGCAGCAACACCCTCGCGCCGGGCGAGACGCTGACGGTCAGCATCGACGTGACCAACACTGGCGAGCGTGCTGGCGCGGAAGTCGTGCAGCTCTACGTGGGCGACCCGCAGGCGGCCCTGGCCCGGCCAGAGAAGGAGTTAAAGGGCTTTGCCAAGGTAAGGCTGGCGCCGGGCGAGCGCCGCACAGTCAGCCTGCCGCTGGACATGCGCGCCCTGGCCTACTACGACGACGCCAAGACCGCCTGGGTGGCCGAGGCGGGCGCGTTCGAGGTGCTGGTCGGCGCGTCGTCGGCCGACATTCGCGCCCGCGTCCCGTTCACGCTGACGGCCGATTGGGCTGAAGCGACCACCCACTAACCACGGCATCAAGGGTAGGGGCAGACACGCCGATCTGCCCTCTGAATGCGTTTCTGCGTTTCTGCCCCACCCTTGACATCGCCCCCATCCTCTTTTAGAGTAGCAGCAGGTCTATCGCTCGCGCTCCGAATGGAGACGCGTATAAGCAGGAAGGGAAAGATGAACCGTCAAGTAAGAAAGGGAACTGTGCTGATGACGGCGCTGGGCACATTCAGCATGGGCGTGGCCGCTGTGAGTGCCCAGCAGACGCCCACCCCCATAGCCGATACTGCCGCGCAAACCGGCGGCCCGCTCGGTTTGTCGTGGTGGCTGTGGATCGTGCTGGCCCTGCTACTGTTGTTCTTGCTGTGGTGGCTATTCCTGCGCCGCAAGCCCGTCCCCCCGCCGCCGCCGGACCCGATGCGCCGCAGCGCCACCTACGAGCGGCCCGTCCCGCCTGCCGCCCCAATGACGTCGGTCACGCCTGTCGCGCCGCCCGTGCCAGCGC
>DAOSMQ010000594.1:0-1766 GCA_035372725.1 Promineifilum sp. (SeqCode) | reverse complement strand
TAGACGCGGTTGAAGTAGTAGTCGATATCGACGGCGGCCACCAGGGCCAGCAGGGCAAAAGCGGCGACGACGACGGCTGTCCGGTAGCGCGGATACTGCCCGCGCAGCCACAGGACAGCCTCTCCCAGCGGCACGGCGACGAACAGAGCCACCAACGGCATGGCCAACACATAGCGCTGCGAGGCGGGCGCGCCCTGGCTGACGGCATTGGAGGCCACCACGGCCAGCAGTGGCAGAAGCAACAGCAAATAGCGCAGGTCAAAGTTGAGCAGCGCCCAGAGGATGCCCAGCAGGAACAGCAGCGCCGCCCCGGCCAGTAGCAGCGGTGAGCCGGGATTGTAGAGCAGGCGCAATGGCTCGTGGGTGAAGCCCAACACGCCGTTGATGGCGTTGTCGAGGATAATCTCGGCCGTCGTGCGCTCGCCGCGCGCCAGCTCGGCCTCCAGCCACGGGCCGAAGATGGTCACGCGGTTCATGGGGGCCTGGAAATCATCGGGCTTATCGACGAAATACAGCCCCAACGGCAGGAAGGCGACCAACGCAATGACCGTCGCCAGCACGAGGCCGTGGAAGCGCTCGCGGAACAGCGGTCGTTGACGCCAGAAGGCGACCGCGGCCCAGATGAGGAACAGGATGGGCAGAGGGCGGATGCTAATGTAAAAGTACTGCCCCAGCCCCAGCGCCAGCCCGCAGAGGATGAAGCCTAAACGCCGGCCCGTCTTCCAGCCATACCACAGCCCGAGGATGGCCAGTGTGCCGAACAGCCCATCCCAGACGTTGTTTAGGGCGATGCGGCTCATGTGGATGTGGAAGTGGGAGGCGGCCAGGTAGAGCGCCGCCAGCAGAGCCGTTGTGCGGTTGAACATGGCCCGGCCGAGCCAGTAGAGAGCCACGACCGTCAGCGCCCCAGCCACGGCCGAGGTCAGCCGGACAGCCTCCACTGTCTGCCCGAATAGGGCGATAGCCGCGCTCTGGACGGTGAAGTAGAGCGTCGGGAAGGAGAACCAGCCCAGGCCAAACAGGTTGTTGGCCTTGCCGGTCAACAGTTCGACCGCATATAGGCCGGCCGAGCCTTCGTCGCCGGAGTAGGTGGTCGGGTAGCGATCGGTGGCGTAGGCGCGCAGGGCCAGGGCGAGAATGAACAGGACCACGGAGAGGACGATGTCCCAACGGTCGAGACCCAGCACGGGCCGGTCCACCTCGGCCGGCCGCTCAGCCCTGGGCGTCACGCTGCCGGCCACGGCCAGGCCAATGGCCACCAGCCAGGCGAAGATGGCCACCGTAGCGCTATAGGCCAGCAGGCCATTGCCCGATGCCTGCCGCGTCAGCCAGGCGAAGGGCAGGGCCAGCAAGAGCAGCACGGCCTGGGCCGGTGTGACGCGCAACAGGGCGGCCAGCCGGACCAGCAGCCGGCCGAACCAGCTTGCCAGTTGGCCGCGGGTCCACGTCTGTAGGCCCAGCAGCAGGGCCAGCCCGCCGATCAGGGTCAGTACAAAGTCCGCCAAGCGCTGGCCGGAAGGAATTGAGCGCCCTGCCCACAGGCTGAGCGCCAGCAACAGCCCGCCTCCCGCGACCAACGCCCTCACCACCGAGCGCAGCGCCGCCCCCTCTGGCAGAACGACAACTGGCCGCGGCCGGGCCGGCACAGCCACCGGCGCGCGCAACCCGGCCGGTGACGCGGGCGATGGGGCGGCGACAGGCACGGGAGCAGACGGAAGGGCAAACTCCTCCTCCGGCAACGGCGCGACCACCGCGGCCGCCACAGG
>DAOSMQ010000593.1:0-1773 GCA_035372725.1 Promineifilum sp. (SeqCode) | reverse complement strand
TGTTCCACGCCCATCAGACGGAGCTGGCCGAGTTGGGCTGGATGGGCTTCTTCAATGTCACGGCCTAAGGAAACCCGATCATGAATAACGCTCAGCCCATTCCCCACCGCCGCGCCAGTCGCTGGCTGCTGGCGCTCTTGCCGCTGGCCCTGCTGGTTCTGCTGGTCGCTGCTTTCCTGGCGCTCGACCCGCTGCGCTTCTTCCAGGGCGCGTTCCCGCCGCTGGAGGAGCTGTCGGTGCAGCGCGTTGTCTTTCCGGACGCGGACACCATTCGTCTGGAGGTCATCAATAGCGGGCCGGAGCCGGTGACCATCGCTCAGGTGGCCATCGACAACGCCTACTGGAACTACACCATCCACCCCGACAATACGCTCGGCCGCCTGGAGACGGCCACCATCGACATCCCCTATCGCTGGGTGGCCGGCGAGCCGCTGCCCATCAACCTGATCACCTCAACCGGCCTGACCTTCCCGACGGCGGTCGATGTAGCCGTCGAATCGGCCTCATTTAGCGGGCGGACGCTGCTGGCCTATGCGCTGCTGGGCATCTACGTCGGCATTATCCCTGTGGCCCTGGGAATGCTGTGGTACCCGTTCATGCGCCGCGTCGACCGCAAGTGGATGAATGCCGTCCTGGCCCTGACGATCGGTCTGCTCGTCTTCCTGTTCGTCGATACAATCCTGGAGGCGCTGGAGCTGGCCGGGGAAGCGCCGGGGGTTTTCCAGGGTGTGCCGGTGGTCATCTTCGGCGCGCTGCTGAGCCTGGGAGTGCTGCTGGCCATCGGCCGTCGTTCGGGCGAGCAGACGCCCATGCGCGTGGCCGCGCTGATCGCGCTGGGCATCGGCCTGCACAACCTGGGCGAGGGGCTGGCTATCGGCGCGGCCTTCGCCACGGGCGCGGCGGCGCTGGGGTCGTTTCTGGTGGTCGGCTTCACGCTTCACAACATCACCGAGGGCGTCGGCATCGTCGCCCCGCTGACGCGGCGGGAGCAGCCGCCGCTGCGCGTCTTTCTGCTGCTGGCGCTGCTGGCCGGCGGGCCGGCCATTGCCGGCACGTGGATCGGTGGGCTGGCCTTCTCGCCGTTCGTGGCCGCAGTCTTCCTGAGCCTGGGGGCGGGGGCGATTCTGCAAGTCATCTGGGAAGTAGGCCGGCTGTTGGCCCGCGACGCCCGGCGCGACGGCGGCGCGGCTCTGACGTGGCTCAACTTCGGCGGCGCGGCCCTGGGGGTGCTGATTATGTATTTGACGGCGTT
This sequence comes from Promineifilum sp. (SeqCode), assembly GCA_035372725.1. Classification (GTDB taxonomy): domain Bacteria; phylum Chloroflexota; class Anaerolineae; order Promineifilales; family Promineifilaceae; genus Promineifilum. The sequence continues at coordinate 521 of DAOSMQ010000593.1, read as the reverse complement.
CCTGGTGAAGTAGCGGTGGGGCGGAATGGAATAGGTCGCTGAGCAGGCGGAGCGACCTGACAGGTGGGCGGCCGCAAGCCCTGTCGCTCATCTGTCAGGTCAATTGGGAAAGCCCTGCTCTTCCTGTGGCCTCTGGCCCCTATCGCCCATCCCATGCTATACTCTCATAGGAACATTTGAGCGATGGCGACCCAGAAGAAGAGCACCAACGGCGCGCGCAAGGTTAGCGCCACCAGCAAGACCAAATCAGCGGCCAAGAAGCCGGCGGCCAAGAAGGCCCCGGCCAAACCCCATCGCGCCGCTAAGCCGAAGGAAGCTTCGCCGCGGCTGGACGACAACCAGCGCAGCCTGCTGGCGGGCATCATCATCCTCTTCCTAACCGCCGTCCTGACCCTCAGCCTGCTGTCGCCCAACCAGGGGCAATTCACCGTCTGGCTGTCGGGCGTGGCCGGGCTGGTCGTCGGCGTCGGCCGCTACGCCATCCCCCTGCTCAGCGGGGCCATCGGCGGCTATCTCGTCCT
>DAOSMQ010000592.1:0-1774 GCA_035372725.1 Promineifilum sp. (SeqCode) | reverse complement strand
CAGCATGGGCCACAATGCCCCGCCATAGGTGCGAAAGGCGTAGATGCCCGCCGGCCCCAGCACCTCCAGGTTGTCGCGCAGGTTTAGCACGGCGGCGATCTTGAACACTTGCAGCGGGTTGACCAGCGCCAGCGTCAGCAGTTGGCCCACGTCCATCTGCACCACCATCGCCGTGCCCATCAGCCCCAGGTCGCCAAAATAGACCAGCACCAGCCACAGGAACAGCGCCAGCCCCACGGCCGTCGCCGCCCGCCGCACCGCGGCCGAGATGAGGAAGCCAACGCTCAGGCTGGCCACGGCCAGCAAAATGGCCAGCGCCATCAGCGTGGCGAAGATGATGAAATCGCCGCCGCTGCCGCTGACAACCATCATCAGCCCGGTCAGGCCAAAGCCGATGACCAGCGCCGCCGTCAGGGCCAGCGCCAGGCCGATGAATTTGCCCAGCAGCAGCTCGGCCGCGCTGATGGGCTGGGCCAGCAGGTAGACCAGCGTGCCCTTTTCGCGCTCGCCGGCCAGGCTCATCGCCCCCAGCGTCAGCCCCATCAGCGGCACGATGAGCAGGACGAGGTTGATCAGCCCGGCCGTCGTCCGGCCGAAGCCGGCGACGCCATAGCTGCCCGCGCCAGAGACCGACAGCCAGGCCAGCGCCAGCGACAGGGCCGCGAAGGCCACGGCATAGAGCAGGAACCAGCGGTTGCGCAGCGCGTCGCGCAGTTCTTTCTGGATGAGGATCAGTACGTTCTCGAAGTCCATTTACTCCACCGTGAAGTCATCGACCCGCACGCCGACATCGTGCAGCGCTTGCAGCACCTTGCCTTTACTGCCCGGCGCAACCTGCACGCGCAGCCCGCGGCCGTTGCGGCTGACGGGCATGCCCAGTTCTGCCAGCGTCTGCAACGCCGGGTCGATGGCCGTGTCGGCCATGTAAAGGTGTAGCGTCGTCTCCCAGTTCAGTTGCCGCTCCAGCTGGTCGGGCGGGGCATCGACCACCAGCCGGCCGTCTTCCAGCAGCAGCACCCGGTCGGCCAGGGCGGTGATCTCCTCCAGATGATGAGAGGAAAAGACCATCGTTTTGCCGGCCCGCTTCAGCCCGCGCAGCAGCACCAGGAACTCCTCGCGGCTACGAATGTCCAGGCTGGCCGTCGGCTCGTCGAGGATGAGGATGGGCGGGTCAGACAGCAAGGCCACGGCCAGCGCCAGCCGTTGCTTCAGCCCGCCCGACAGCTCGCCGACGCGGTGGCCGACGTGGGTGGTCAGGCGCAGCCGCTCCAGCAGTGGCTCGAAGTCATAGCCGTCGGGCACTTTCTTCAGCCGGGCGTAGAAGACAAGCGTCTCGGCCACGGTCATATCGTCGTGGAAACTCAGTTCCTGGGGCACGAAGCCGATGAGACGGCGCACCGCCTTGCTCTGCCGGCGCGCGTCCAGCCCGTTGACAGTGATCTCCCCCTCATAGGGGAAGAGGTTGAGCAGGCAACGGACGGCCGTCGTTTTGCCCGCGCCGTTGGCCCCCCAGAGGGCCACCGCTTCGCCCTGGGCGACGGTGAACGACAGGTCTTGCACGGCCATGAAGCGGCCAAAGCGTTTGGTCAGATGGCGAACTTCAATCATGGCTTATTCAACCACGACCGGGCGCTCGGCGCGGCCGGCCTCAGGCAAATGATAGTGGCGGCGGCCGAGTCGGCCCAGGCCGGCCAGCAGCAGCAGCGCCAATGGCAACAGCAGCACCGGCCACAGCGCGCCCGCTTCGCCGCCCGTGGGCAGCGGGGCGTTGCTG
>DAOSMQ010000591.1:0-1783 GCA_035372725.1 Promineifilum sp. (SeqCode) | reverse complement strand
GTCGGTCTCGCGGATGTTGCAGAAGTGGCGCACCTGGCGCTTCAGCAGGTCATAGGGCCGGCTGGCCCCGAAGGAGACGGCTACGAATTCCGTCCAGCCGCGCCAGAGGGGGTCTAGCCGCTGCGGGTCAGCTATCTGCGGGTCAACGCTCTGCGGGCCCACGTTCTGCGGGCCAACGCTCTGCGGGCCCACCCTCTGCGGGTCCACGTCCCTGCTGGCGGCGGCCAACTGCTCGCGCCACATCTGTCGCGCTTCGGCAATGAGCCGGCTCTTGCCCAATCCCGCCTCGCCGACGAGGTAGACGATGGCGCTCTGGCCGTCGCGCAGGGCGGTCAGCACGTCGCGCAGGCGGCCCAGTTCACGGTCGCGGCCGACCAGCGGAGCGTGGATGCCCTCCAGCCCGCGCAGGCGGCCGGGCTGCGCCTCTAGCCCCAGCACGCGGTAGGCGTGCACCGGCTCGTCCTTGCCCTTGACCTCGATGCCGCCCAGGTCCCAGACATCGAACAGCGGGGCGACGTGGCGGTAGGTGTCGTCGCTGATCTGCACCGTGCCGGGCGCGGCCGTCTGCTCCATGCGCGCGGCCAGGTTGATGGCGTCGCCCATGGCCGTGTACTCGCCCAGCTGCCCCGTGCCCATCTCGCCAACGACGACAGGGCCGGTGTTGATGCCCACGCGAACGTTGAAGGCCAGGCCGTAGTCCTGCTCGAACTGGCGAATGAACGGGCGCATGCCGTTGACGATGCCCAGCCCGGCCAGGATGGCGCGTTGGGGGTCGTCCTCGTGGGCCTGGGGCGCGCCGAAGAAGGCCAGCACGGCGTCGCCCATGAGCCGGGCGACCATGCCGCCATACTCCTCTACCGGGGTGATCATGTAGCGGAAGGCATCGTTCATCACCTCAGCCCACTCTTCCGGGTCGAGGCGGCTGGCCAGCGAGGTCGAGCCGACGACGTCGCAGAAGAGGACGGTGATGACCCGGCGTTCGCCGGCGGGGATGCTGCCCGTGTCGCGGGCCGTTGGCGTGGCGCGCGTATTGCTAAGCGCCGGCGAGGGCGGGCGGCCGAACAGATCGGTCATCGGCGTCGCGGAATGATAAAGTCCTCATCCTCGTAGCACCACATCCACTCTTCGCCGCCCTCCATCGACATGACGACATGGTGACCCGTCTCTTTAGCGTGGCGCGAGGAGTGCTTGTTGGGGGAACTGTTGCAGCAACCGACATAGCCACAGGTCAGGCAGACGCGCAAATGTACCCACGTACTGCCAGTCTTCAGGCAGTCCTCACAGCCGAAAGTGTTCGGCGTCACTTCCTGAATCTCATCAACATGCACACAGTTGGTCGGACGCTTCAGTTCACCCGCCTTCACGCGGCGGATGGCATCCAGGACAATCGCGGCATCGTTCATTGCCTTTCTCCTGTTTAAGGCTGTCGGTTGCGGCGTCGCCAGGCCATGAAGGGGCCGGCACGGGCGCAATTTGAGTGTACGCGCAACGGGGAATGGTGTCAAACGCGGGGAGACGCGGCCTAGCCTTCCCTTAGCGCGTTGATCGCCTCCCGCAACCGCGCCGCCTGGGCGCGGGCGGCGGCGGCGAAGTCGAGGCCGGCCGAGGCATAGAGCACGCTGCGCCCGGCATTGATGACCGGCCCGGCCGCCGCGCCGGCCCCGTGGGCCACGGCCGCGGCCAGGTCGCCCCCCTGCGCGCCGATGCCGGGGATGAGGAAGTTGGCCGCCGGGGCCAGCGCCCGCGCCGCGGCCAGTTCGGCCGGGTAGGTCGCGCCGACGAC
>DAOSMQ010000590.1:0-1797 GCA_035372725.1 Promineifilum sp. (SeqCode) | reverse complement strand
AGACCGTCTCCGTCACCTTACGAATGGCCCGCGGCGCGTCGACGTCGAAGTCGCGCGCGTGGGCCAGTTGCAGGGCCAGGAGTTGGCCGGGGATGATGGCCGTCAGCGGCGACAACCACTCCGGCACACGGGCCGGCAACGCCAGCGGCACGCGCGCCGCCGCCAGCACGGCCGCGTCGTCGCTGACGGCGATGACCTCCGCCTGTCGCTCGCGCAGCGTGCCGATGAAGCTCTCCGCCTCGGCCGCCAGCCGCCCCGACGGGGCGATGACGATGACCGGGAAGCCCGGCTCCAGCATGGCCAGCGGCCCGTGGAGAAAGTCGGCGCTACTGTACGGCTCGACGATGGTGTAGGTCATCTCCTTCAGCTTCAGCGCCGTCTCGAAGGCGGTGGCGTAGTTGTAGCCGCGGCCGATGACCACGCAGCGCTGCATGTAGCGATAGCGCGGGGCCACGGCGGCGATGGTCGCGTTCATGGCCAGCGTCGCCGCCACGGCGTCGGGTGTGGCCCACAACGCCGCCCGCGCCTCGGCATCGCCGCTCAGGGCCACGCTGAGTAGCGCCACCGCGGCCAGTTCGGCGGTGTAGGTCTTCGTGGCCGCCACGGCGCGCTCCTCGCCGGCGCGCAGATTGATGACCACGTCCCCCTGCGCGGCCAGCGGCGAATCGACGCGGTTGGTCAGCACGGCGGTGGTGGCCCCTTGCCGGCGCGCCTCGGCCAGCACAGCAACGATGTCGGGGCTTTGGCCGCTCTGGCTGATGCCCAGCACCAGGGCATTGCCGAAGCGCGGCGGGCGCTGGTAGATGGTGAACAGGCTCGGCGCGGCCAGCCCAACCGGCAGGCCGTTCATGGAGCCGAGGACGTACTGGGCGTAGCGGCCGGCGTTGTCGCTGGTGCCGCGGGCGGCGATGACGACATGGGTGATGTCCCGGCCCCGGACGAGGTCGGCCAGAGCCTGGGCAGTGGCTTCCTCCTCGTCCAGCAGGCGGCGCAGCACGTCGGGCTGCTCGTGGATTTCGCGGTAGAGGTGGCTTTGGGTCAGGGATGTCATGGGGGTCTCTCGTTCGCTTGGCGGCCGGTCGCCCGGCCGGGCTTAGTCGGTCGTGCCCAGTTCGAGGTCGGGCACGCTCGTCGCCGCGCGGCGCGTGGCCAGCACGAACAGCGCGCCGACGGCGGCATAGACCAGCGCGGCGGTCAGCAGCGTCAGCCGGAAGCCGACATGAATGGCCAACGCCGTGGCCAGGGCCGAGCCGAGCACCGACGTGACGCCGTTGATGCCCCACAGCCAGGGCACGACCGTCGGCTGGCGCTGCCCGGCCCAGCGGATGCCGGTGGGGAAGGGCATGCCCATCAGGAAGCCCAGGGCCGACAACAGCAGCACGGCCACCAGCAGCCGCGCCGGCAGGCTAAACCACAGCGTCCGCGCCAGCACGGCGCTGCTGAGCAGGGCATGGAGCAGCAGAAAGACGGTCAGCAGCGGGAAGACGCGCCGCAGGCGAGTGGCGATGCTCTCGGCCGGCCAGCGGCCGCTCCACCAGCTGCCCAGGCCGCTGAACAGCAGCAGCGCGAACAGCACCACCGCCAGCGAGTAGACCGGCTGGCCCAGGTAGACGGTCAACTTCTGCATCGTCGGAATCTCGACCAGCATGAAGGCCAGGCCCAGGCCGCCGAAATAGGCCAGCGTGGCCGGGGCGGGGCGGGCCAGGCCGCGCCGGCCGCCATGCCGGCTGCCCACCCAGAGGGGCACCAGGATGAACAGGGCGCGCTTTTTCAGGCGATCGCTGTGCTCGCCGGCGA
>DAOSMQ010000589.1:0-1809 GCA_035372725.1 Promineifilum sp. (SeqCode) | reverse complement strand
GCCACGGAGAAGTTGACGCCGTAGATGGCGTTGGCCCCCGCCTCGGTCACCGCGCTGAGGACATCGCCAACAAGGCTGATGTCGCGAATCTTGACGTTGACCTGGTTGCTGACGTGGTAGCCGGCAATTCCCTCCGGCCCTTTGTCGCCGTAGATTTGTTCGGCATAGAGGCTGTAGTTGGTCGTCTGGATGTCCTCGTTGGCGATGCCGGCGGCTGTCAGCGCGGCCATGACGTTGTCGAGGGTCGTCTGATTCTGCGCGCTGGCCTCGCTCACGGTCGCGGCGAAAGTCTCCACGCCAACGACGACGGTGGCCTGGTCGGGCTGGCCATAGGCCGTGCCCTGACCGACGACAGTGATGCCCCCGGCGCTGACGGTCGAACCCGTCTGCGCGGCGGGCGCAATGGCGGCGCTATTGGCGCCGGGCGCGGCGTTGCAGGCCGCCAGAGCCAGACTCAGGACGACGATGATAGCGACGACGATCAGATTCTTGTGCTTAGACATCTGTTACTCTCCTTACAAGCGTTTTTGACCGTTACCGGTCTGCTGATAGGACGCCGGGATGCTGCCAATGGTTCCGCAAAAGTGGCCATTTGGTGGATAATTAGGGCCAATGACTGACCTGGGCGACAACATCATCCTGACAGGCTTCATGGGCACGGGCAAGACGACCGTCGGCCGCCTGCTGGCCGCGCGGCTGGGGCGCGACTTCGTTGATAGCGACGATCTCATTGTCGCTCGCGCCGGCAAGCCCGTGGCCGATATTTTCCGCGACGAGGGCGAAGAGCGCTTTCGCGCCTGGGAGGCCGACACCGCCGCCGAACTGGCCGGGCGGCGCGGGCTGGTCATCGCCACAGGCGGGCGGCTGATGCTCGACGCGGCCAATGCCGCCACGTTGGGGGTCACAGGGCCGGTCTTCTGCCTCAGCGCCTCGGCCGACGAAATTTTGACCCGCCTGGCCGCGGACGGCGTGGATCGACCGCTGCTGGCGGGCGACGCCGCCGGGGCGCGGGTGGCCGCGCTGCTGCGGCAGCGGGCCGTCGGCTATGCCCGCTTCCGGCCGGTGGCCACCGACGGCCGTTCGCCCGCGGCTGTCGCCGGCGACATCGCCGCGGCGTTGGCCGCCGGGCTGCGCGACACGCTGACCGTGCGCCACCCCGGCGGCAGCTACAAGGTCGTCGTCGGCGAGGGGCTGCTGGCGGAGGCGGCCGGGCTGGCCCGCGGCCCGGCCGTGGTCATCACCGATAGCGAGGTTGGCCCGCGCCATGCCGCAAGTCTCGGCCCGCTGCCCGGGCTGACCATGCCTGCGGGCGAACGGCACAAGACGCTGGACACGGTGCGCGCTCTTTACGACGGCCTGCTGGCCGCCGGGCTGGGGCGCGATGGCACGGTCATCGGCCTGGGCGGTGGCGTCGTCGGCGACGTGGCCGGTTTCGTGGCCGCCACCTACCTGCGCGGCATCGACTTCGCCCTCTGTCCAACAAGCCTGCTGGCCATGGTCGATGCCAGCATCGGCGGCAAGACGGGCGTGGATTTGCCCCAGGGTAAGAACCTCGTCGGCGCGTTTGCCCAACCGCGCGGCGTGTTGGCCGACGTGGGCACGCTGGCAACGCTGCCCGCGGCCGAGTTCACCGCCGGCCTGGCCGAGGTGGCCAAGCACGGCCTGATCGCCGACCCGCTGCTGTGGCAACGGCTGATGATGGAGGAGTGGCATATCGACCCGGCGCTGCTAGCCGCCGACCGGCTGCGGCGGGCCGATCTGCAATCGCTGCTGGTGCGGGCCATCGGCGTCAAGCGCGACGTGGTCGAA
>DAOSMQ010000588.1:0-1810 GCA_035372725.1 Promineifilum sp. (SeqCode) | reverse complement strand
CAAGGGCTTGCAGGCCCAGCCGGACGTGGCCGTGCATGTCTGCCATGCGACGCTGTGGCAGGGCATCGAGGATCGCGTCCAGCAGGCCAGCGGTGGCTGGCGCAACCCGCGCTTCTGGGGCCGGGTCGTCTCGGCCTATCGTGACCTCGTCCGCGCCCACGCCGCCACGCCGCCTTACGACGTGATGCTCATCGGCTACCCCGGCCAGTTCGACGCCTACCTCGGCCGCCGCCTGGCCCACGGCCGCGGCGCGCCGGTGGCTCTCGACATCCTCATGTCGCTGCATCTGGTGGCCGAGGAGCGCGGCCTTGTCGCCGCCCACCCGACCACGGGGGCGCTGCTCTTCCGGCTGGAGCGTGGCGGCCTGCGCCGGCCCGACCTGCTCATCGCCGAGAATGCGGAGTACGGCGGCTATATCGCCGGCAAGTACCACCTGCCGCCTGAGCGCTTCCGCTACGTGCCCCACGGCGCGGATGAGACCATCTTCCATCCCCGGCCGGTGCGCCCGCCCGACGACCGCTTCCGCGTCACTTACCACGGCGGCTATCTGCCGTCGCACGGCCTGGACGCCATTCTCGGCGCGGCGGCACGGCTACGTGATCAGGCCGATGTCGGCTTCGAGTTCTACGGCAGCGGGCCGGAGAAGGAGCGCATTGTCCAGCAGGCGGCCGGGCTGGGGCTGCGCAACGTCACCTTCCACGGCTTTGTCGATCAGGACGAGTTGCTCGACGGGCTGGCGGCGGCGCACGTCTGCCTGGGTGTCTTCGGCGTGACACGGCAGGCCAACTTCACCGTGCAGAACAAAGTTTGGGAGGGGCTGGCCATGGGCCGGCCGGTCATCAGCGGCGATTCGCCAACCATCCGCGCCGCGCTGGCCGACCGGCGGGAAGTCTACCTGGTGGCTCGCAATAGCCCGGAGGCCCTGGCGGCCGGACTAACTGAACTCCGGGCCGACCCGGCGCTGCGCGAGAACATCGCCGCCGCCGGCCACGCCCGCTACCTGGCCGGCAACAGCACCACCGCCATTGGCCGGCAGATGGCCGACGCGCTGCGGGGCCTCGTCGCCGCGTGGGCGGGCGAGCGCTAGTCGTCGCGGCCGGGGCGCTCGTCCTTGCGGCCGCGGAACAGCAGCCGGATGGGCGTGCCGCTGAAAGTGAACTGCTCCCGGATGCGGTTTTCGATGTAGCGCTGGTAGCCGAAGTGGATCATCTCCGGCCGGTTGACGAAGAAGACGAACGTTGGCGGGGCCACGGCCACTTGCGTGGCGTAGTAGAACTTTAACTGCGTGCCCGCCTTGGTCGGCGGCGGGTGGTTGGCGATCAGGTCGCGTAAGAGGTCGTTTAGCTCGCCCGTGCCCACGCGCTGGTGACGCGCCGCCTGCACCTCCAGCACCGTCGGAAAGATCTTGTTCAGCCGCTGGCCCGTCTCGGCGGAGATGAATAGCAGGGGCGCATAGGACAGGAAGGCCAGTTCGTTGCGTGCCGTCTTCTCGTAGGCGGGCATGGTGTAGGCGTCCTTTTCAACAATGTCCCACTTATTGACCAGGATGATGACGCCGACGTTCTCCTCGGTTAGCATGCCACCGATGTGGGCGTCCTGCGCGGTGACGCCTTCCTCGCCATCGATGAGCAACAGGGCCACGTCGGCCCGGCGCAGCGTCTTCAGGGCGCGCAGGACGCTGTACTTCTCCACGCCCTGGTCGATCTTGCCGCGGCGGCGGATGCCGGCCGTGTCGATCAGCGTGAATTCCTGCCCATGCCAGCGCAGCCGCTCGTCGATGGCGTCGCGCGTCGTCCCGGCGATGGGGCTG
>DAOSMQ010000587.1:0-1813 GCA_035372725.1 Promineifilum sp. (SeqCode) | reverse complement strand
GCGAGGCGTGGCCGGCCGCCTTTGAGGCCGAGATCGCCGGCTTGCTGGGCGGCGTCGATGAGCCGCTGCTGGCTCGCTACCAGGCCCTGACGCGGCGCATCGCGGCCATGCCCCGCGGCCGGGACGACTACGGCCTGATCCACTTCGACGCCCACGAGGCCAACCTCCACATCGACGGCGACCGGGTGGTGTTGTTCGACTTCGACGACTGCGTCTACAACTGGTTCATCGCCGACATCGCCATCGTCCTCTTCTACAAGGTGGCCAACCACGACGCGCCGGAGCGCGTCGCCGCCGGCTTCCTGCCCGGCTTCCTGCGCGGCTACGCCGCCGAGAACCGGCTTGATCCGCGTTGGCTGGCGGCCATCCCCGACTTTCTGACGACGCGGGAGATCGACCTCTACGCCATCATTCGCCGCAGCTACGACCTGCCGGAGGTGACGCCCGCGGCTGTCGAAGCCATCCCCCACGACTGGTCGCGCCGGTTCATGCGCGGCCGGCGCGAGCGGCTGCTGGCGGAGCAGCCCTATCTCGATTTCGACTTTTCGGCGCTGGCGGATTATCTTTAGGCGCAACGCAACGCGAAAGGAGGCCACGTGGAACCGGAACTCATCTTGCGGCTCTTTCTCATCGTCCTGGGCGTCGTCTTTCTTGTCCTGTCGTTCGCCGGGGCCATCCTGGAACTGGCACGCCACGCCGGACGCACAGAAGCAGCCGGCGCGCCCAATCCGCTGGACAGTGTCACCAAGCTGGCCGAGGCCCTGGGGGCGCTCTTCGCCGCGCTGGCCGGCGCACCGCTGTGGCTGGGCCTGGGCGGCTTCGGCATCATTCTCATTCTCGTGGGCGCGCTGGTGCCGTTTAACTTCTAGATCGCCGACCGCGGACGGCCGACCGCCGACCGCCTTACTGGCCTACTGACCCACTGACCTACTGACCACTGACCCACTGACCCACTGTCCCCTATCACCGAAAGGAACCCCAATGACGACTCTCCCTCTCATTCCCCGCCGCGTCTTCTTCGGCAACCCCGACCGGGCGCAGGTGACCATCAGCCCGGACGGGACGCATCTGGCCTGGCTGGCCCCGCGCGACGGTGTGCTCAACGTCTGGGTCGCCCCGCGCCAAAATCCGGCCGACGCCCGCCCCGTCACCGGCGACACCGGCCGCGGCATCCGCTTCTACGCCTGGGCCTACAGTGGCGACATCCTCTACATTCAGGACAAGGGCGGCGACGAGAACTGGCGCGTCTATTCGGCCGACATCGACACCGGCGAAGTGGGCGACCTGACGCCGTTCGAGGGCGTGGCCGCGCAGATTCTCGCCCTCAGCCACCGGCGGCCGGATGAGATCGTCGTCGCCATGAACGACCGCAACCCACAGTACCACGACATCTACCGCGTCAACCTGACCAATGGCGAGCGGACGCTGCTGCTGGAGCACGAACGCTTTATCGGCGTGGACGTGGACGACGATCTGGCTGTCCGTCTGGGCGAACAGATGACGCCCGACGGCGGGCTGGCAGTCTACCGGCCAGAGGGCGGCGACTGGGCCGAGTGGCAGACTTTTCCGCCGGCAGACATGCTGACGGCGTCGGTCGTTGGTTTCAGCCAGGACGGCGGCACGCTCTATGCCCGCGACAGCCGCGGCCGCGACACCGCCGCGCTGGTGGCCATCGACATGGCCACGGGCGCGAAGACGGTGCTGGCTGAAGACGCCCGCGCTGACGCCGACCAGGTACTGCGCCACCCGACAGAGCATCACGTGCAGGCGGTGGCCTTCAACTATGAGCGCAAGCACTGGCAGGTGCTCGACC
>DAOSMQ010000586.1:0-1815 GCA_035372725.1 Promineifilum sp. (SeqCode) | reverse complement strand
AGACTCGGCCGCGGCCGGCCACTGCTGCCCCAGACCCCAGCGGTTGTCATAGGCCGTGCCGCCATAGTACATATCGCTGCGGCCAATGATGGGCCACTGCGGCTCCACGTTGGCCAGCGAGCGGTAGTCCATGCCCGCGTACTGTGGCACGGCGGCGGCGATCTCCTTGAAGACGAGGCTGGCGGCGAAGGGCGGCTTGCCCAGGCCAACGCGCTCGCCTAACTGGGCCAGAATCTGCCAGTCGGGCCGCGCCTCGCCCATGGCCGGGATGCCGGGGTAGTAGCGCTGGACGCGCCGCTCGCCGTTGGTGAACGTGCCCTCGCGCTCGGCCCAGCTCTGGGCGGGCAAGACCACGTCGGCCAGCTCGGCCGTCGGCGTCAGGAATAGCTCCTGGACGACGAGGAAGGCCAGTCCGCCGCGGCCTCCATCAGCCCATCGCCCACGGGATCGGCCCCGGCGACGAAGAGGGCGCGCAGGCCGCCGTCGGCCGCCGCGGCGTAGATCTCATCGGCGTTCAGGCCGGCGCTGGGCGCGGCGCGGTAGCCGGGCGCGTAGACGGGGTGGACGCCCATGTCGCGCGCGCCCTGGCCGTTGGCGTGCCGGCCGACGGCCACGAGACCGTTGTTGGTGCGCCCAGCGAAGGGCTGCGCCTCCTCGCTGCGCTTCAGCAGCAGCAGATTGGCCAGCATCCGCGCCAGGGCGTCGGTCTGATCGTAGCTCAGCCCCTCGGCCCCGTAGAAGACGACCAGGTTATTGGCCTCCATGAGGGCATTGGCCATCGCGCCGGATTCGTCGGCCGGCGCGTCGCCGGTGTCCACGTGGGCCAGGGCCAGCAACTCGCGCACGGCGGTTAGCGCGGCGCCATTCTGGTAAGTGCGGACGAAGCGGGCGTAGGCGTCAAGGCGCGTCGGCCGGGCGTTAAGCACCATCAGCGTCGCGCCGCGCTCGGCGGCCTGCTTCACGCGCAGCCACCACACCGGCGCTTCCTCGTGCAGGTCGGCGGCGACGACGAGGATGGCGTCGCCGCGCCCCAGGTCTTTCAAGTTGCTGCCACGGGCCAGGCCCACGCGGGCGACCACGTCCGCGCCGGCCAGCCGCCGCTCGGCCAGGTCGATGTTGCCGCTGCCCAGCCCCTGGCGGAAAAGGCGCTGGAACTGGAAGTAGTCCTCATTGCTCAGCCGGTCGCCAGCCACACCGGCGACAGCGTCCTTGTGTTGTTGCAGCCGCCCGGCGACGAAGTCGAGGGCGTCATCCCACGACACCGGTTCCAGCCGGCCGTCGCGGCGCACCAGCGGCTGGGTCAGCCGGTCGGGGTGGTCGGCGAAGTGGTGGACAAAGCGGCCCTTGTCGCAGATCCAGATCTCGTTGACGGTCTCGTTCTGGCGCGGCATGATGCGCTTGATGACGTTCCGGCCGCCGCTGGCCGCCTCGCGACGGGTGCTCATGGTCAGGTTGCAGCCGACGGGGCAGTGGGTGCAGATGCTGGCCACGGGGTTCAACTCCCACGGCCGCGCGCCAAAGCGGAAGTCGGCCGTCGTCAGCGCGCCCACGGGGCAGATGTCGGTCGTGTTGCCGCTCCAGATGCTATCGAAGCCGGGGTCGGAGAAGGTGACGATCTCCAGCCGCCGGCCGCGGTTGTGGAAGCCGATGACCGGGTCGCCGACCACTTCAGCCTGGAAGCGAGTGCAGCGGGCGCATTGGATGCAGCGCTCGCGGTCGAGGTAGATGAGTTCGCCCAGCGGCACGTGCTTGGCCAGCTTGAGCTTCTCGGTGAAGACCATGCGGCTCTCGTCGCGGCCATAGGCCATGGTCAGG
>DAOSMQ010000585.1:0-1827 GCA_035372725.1 Promineifilum sp. (SeqCode) | reverse complement strand
TCGAAGCGATCTACATCGGCAACTACAGCAGCGACCTCTTCGAGGGGCAGGGCCACACGGCGCCGATCATGGCCGACTGGGTGGGGCTGGCCCCGCGGCCGGCCACGCGCGTGGAGGATGCCTGTGCCAGCGGCGGCGTGGCCTTGCGGCAGGGCGTGTTGGCCATCGCTTCCGGCCTCTACGACGTGGTGTTGGTCGGCGGCATCGAGAAGATGAGCAACCTGCCCATCGCCGGCGTCACCGATGCGCTGGCCACGGCCGGCGACGTGTCGTTCGAGATTCCGGCTGGCTTCACCTTTCCCGGCTTCTACGCCGCCATTGCCACGGCCTACATGCACCGCTATGGCGCGTCGGCCGACGCTCTGTTGCGCGTGGGCATCAAGAACCACGAGAATGGCAAACTAAATCCCAAGGCCCAGTTCCAGGCGCGCATTGCCGACCTGATGGCCGGGCGCATCGCCAGGGCGCAGCAGAAGGGGCTGCCCGTGCCGTCCTGGCAGACCGAGATGGACTTCCTCCACGACGACGGGGCCAATCCCTATATCGCCTGGCCGCTGCGGCTGTTCGACTGCTCGCCTGTCACCGACGGCGCGGCGGCCGTGCTGCTGGTCAGCGAGGAGATCGCCCGCCGCTTCAGCGACGATCCGCTGTACATCATCGGCACGGGGCAGGCCAGCGACACCTCAGCCCTCCACGACCGGCCGGAACTGACCGCCCTGCGCGCGGCCCAACTGGCCGGGCAGCAGGCGTATGCGATGGCCGGCGTGACGCCCGACGACGTCAAGATCGCCGAAGTCCACGACTGCTTCACCATCGCCGAGATCGTGGCCACGGAAGACCTGGGCTTCTTCGCGCCAGGTACGGGTCACGAGGCGGCCGAAGAGGGCCTGACCAGCCGGCAGGGACCAAAGCCGATCAACACCTCCGGCGGTCTGAAGAGCAAGGGCCACCCCGTCGGCGCGTCGGGCGCGGCCCAGGTGGTCGAGGTGTGGAAGCAAATGCACGGCGCGGCCGGCGAGCGGCAGGTGGAGCGCGACGTCGATCTGGCCATGACCCACAACGTCGGCGGCACAGGACAGACGTGCGTGGTGCATATTTACGAGCGGCGATGAGGCAGGAGAGACGACGGACGAGGTGAGCCATGACCGAAAAGACACTAGACCGGCCCTTCACTGTGGCCTCTTTCCAGACGTATATGAACGAGGGCAGGCTGATGGGGTCGCGCAACCGCGCGACGGGCGAGGTCTTTGTGCCGCCGCGGCCGATCGACCCGGCAACCTACGGCGAGGACATGGAGTGGGTCGAGCTATCGGGACGGGGCACGCTGGCGGCGTTCACAGCGGTCTACATCGGCACGTCGGCGATGATCGCCGCCGGCTATGATCGGACGAATCCCTATCTGGCTGGCGTTGTGGCGCTGGAGGAAGGGCCGCGAGTCAGCGCGCAAATCATGGGGCTGGACAGCAAACAGCCGGACATCGACTGGATCGGCCGGCCAGTGCGGGCGACGTTCGTGGAGCGGGGCGAAGGAGAGAAGCGGCGGGCGTTTCTGGTGTTTGAGCCAGTGTAGCGCCTCAATCGCCGCGCGTTACCCAAAGGGCGCAGCCACAATTTCAGCGGCCCAACTGACTTCCTCGACGATGCGCACTTGCCGGCACGGCACGAGACCAGACGACCCCGTACACACTACTGGTCGAGTTATAGCGGGTTATCCAGGAGGCGATGCCGCCGGAGACAGTCAGCGCAGCGTTCGGCTACGCGAGTGAAGCAATCCCGCAAGGATCGCTAACCATTCGACAAAGAACGAGTATGATGTATAATATGGCG
>DAOSMQ010000584.1:0-1830 GCA_035372725.1 Promineifilum sp. (SeqCode) | reverse complement strand
GTCGCGCGATAGGCCGTCGGGGTGGTCGAGCGGCCAGCGGCCGGTGTCGGCCAGCACGGCATCGTAGAGCGCGGGCAGAACCGCCGGCCGCCGGTCCATCACCCCCAACGAGAGCAGATGGGCCGCGTCGCTGGCCAGAGCGACTTGCAACGCCGCCAGCCGGGGCAGGATGGCCGACCAGTGGGCGACGAGGTCAGCGGCCGTGCCCGTCAACGTGTGGCGCAGCACCGGGCCGCCGTCGGGTAGCAGCAGCCAGGCGCGCCCCAGGTCGGCGGCCAGCACGGGCAACACGTCGTCGGGGCGGCGCTCGGCCAGATAGCGCATCAGCGCCGGCTCGAACGCCTGTGACGGGGCGCAGGCCTTGAAGAAGACGTCGCCACCCGTGGTGGCGCAGCGAAAGACGGCCGACCACGGCAGCACGCGCACGGCCACTGGCGAGGCCAGCAGCGCCAGCCCCCGCGCTGCCAGGCTCGCCCGCACCCAATCGGTCATCTCCGCCAGCCAGGCGGGGTCGCGGTGTTTGTGGAGCAGGTTGAGCGTCATGGATTCGTCCTTAGCATTTGTTCAGGCCAGTCTATAAGACTCGGCTCCAGGGCGCAACGAACACCGCTTAGTCCTGGCGCTCTGTTGCGCCCCAGCAGAAGGGGGACGCGTCGGGAGAGGGGATAAATCGAGTATAATGAATCTCGAAGGCAAGCGCATTCAGACGCCATCAATGGAAGGAGGTATTCTCATGCGCAAAAAGGCGCTAATCGTAGCGGTAGCTGGCCTGTTGTTCGTTGCCGCGGCCCTCACCTTGCCGGCGCGGCCTAACGGCGGCGCGGCCCGAGCCGACGTTGGGCCGGGCGCGATCAATCTACCCATCATCCTGAAGCCGGGGCCGACGCCCTCGGCCACCCTGACGCCCGTCCCTTCGCCCACGCCCGGCTTCGGCGAGAACTGGCTGGAGAACGGCAGCTTTGAGGACGAACACTGGACCGATCTGCCGCCGGTCGAGGGCTATCTCATCAATCAGGAGCCGCGCGGCTGGGACCTGACCTGGCTGGAGCGGGGCGATATTGTCTGGGATCTGCGCACCATCCACCCCAACGACCCGGCCGTCGGCCGCGTGTCGGGCATCGCTGAGATGCTCCACAAGCTGGCGCGGCAGCTGCCGCCGGAGGAGCAGGCCGGCGGCCCGCGGGCGCTCATCCTGGAAGGCGATCAGACCTACAAGATCTTCCACCACGGCGGCGCGTTCGGCAGCCAGCTGTCGCAGCGGGTGACGCTGCCGGCCGGCCGCTGGCGGCTGACCGTGCCCGTGCAACTCCATTGGCACGAGAATCTCGATCCCGACGACCCGACCTGGGACACCTATACGGCCGAGTCGGGGGCGTGGGCCATCGTCAACGGCAGTTGGCTGGGCGGCTGGGCCACGGCCCGCGATATGGGCGACCGCCGCTGGTTCTACCACGTCGTCGAGTTCCAGTTGACCGAGGAGACGGAGGTGGAGGTGCTTATCCGCGTGAAAAGTATCTATCTGAGCGCCAAAGACTTTTTCATCGACGCGGTCTGGCTGGAGCCGATCAACTAGGGAAGGATGAGGGATGAGGGAGGAATGGCCGGACGTTGGCGAGACAAGCCTGCTCTGTAGCGGGGCGGGTGTGGCTGCGGCGTGCGGCCCCTACACCTGGCCTGTGGAGCAAGGCGTAGGGGCCGCTGGGCGGCGAAGCACAGGCCGGTTGGTCTTTCCCTATTCGTCTTTCCCTATGGAATCATCTCCAACCCGTCGATACTCGTCGGGAAGCCGTTGGCCGAGCCGTCCCAGAAGAGCGACGGCGTGTAGCCGCC
>DAOSMQ010000583.1:0-1831 GCA_035372725.1 Promineifilum sp. (SeqCode) | reverse complement strand
GAGCCGGGCGGCGTCAACTGGACGATACGAACGTCTTCGCTCAGCGCCGTGTCGTGATCGACCACGAAGCCGACCTGCGTCTCGTAGAAATGGCGCGCCCGGTCGATGTCCGACACGGGCACGATGACGACTTCCAGTTTCCAGTCCATTAACTCCTCCGCAACAAGGCTAACAACTCCGGCGGCGTTAGGGTGGGCAACGGCCCGGCCTTGAAGCCAGATAGATCGCGCGTCACAACGTGCTCCACGCCGGCATGGACTCCGGCCATCATCTGCACCGCGTCTTCAAAGTCCCTGTAGGGCAGCGCCAACGCCTGTTCGATTGCGCGGCCATCCACGGCGGCAATTTTCAGGAATTGTACCAGACGCGTTAGGTGAACGCGCGCCGCGGCCGGCGATGTGTTCCTGGCTATCAGGTAGAAGAGCGTCGTGACCGAGTGGGCGGCCAGCCAACCCTCGATGTGCCTTGCCTCGGCCGCGGCTAGGACAGCCGCCGACGTCTCAAAGAAGGGTTCGCGCTTATAAAGCACGTCCACAACGACGTTAAGATCGATCAGGATTCGATAGGCCATCGCCATACTTCTCTTCAATGTAGCGCCAATAATCCTCTATGGTCGTCTCTGGCGATAGAATGCCTATGAGGCTCTGGACAATAGGCGCATCTTGCAGGTAGTCGTTCTCAACTGGCAACTGACTTAGGTATTGCGATATGAGTCGTGTGACTGAGGTCTGATTATTCTCTGCATACTTCTTGGCACGTTCAAGCACAGCGATCGGCACGCGAATTGTTAACTTCGTCATTTCCATACGCCCACCTCCGTGCCGTACATCTTAACACGAAACTGTACGGCTTTCAACCTTAACTATTGCCTAACTGCATACTCTATGTCTCTCTTAAGTCGCTATAATGAGCCGGAATGCTACTTGGAAAGACGCTCATGAAAGCAAACACCGTCCGTCTGTTACCTCTGCTTCTCTTCTTTACTGTCGCCCTCCCTGCCTGCGGCTCCTTCGGCCCCACCGACTCGCGCGCTGACGAGCCGGTTGTCTTTGAGCCGACCGGCGCGGCGCCGACGGATGAGCCGGCCGACGCGCCCATCACCGAGGACGCCGGCGGCTACGCGCGCGCCTTCTATCGCGCCTGGGAGCTGGGCGACTATCTGGGCATGTACAGCCTGCTGGCCCCCAGCAGCCAGGCGGTGGTCGATAGCGCCGCCTTCGTGGCTCGCTATGCCGAGACGATGGACACGGCGGCCATCGACGCCGTCCATACCCAACCGCTGGCCATGCTGCAAGAGGGCGACACGGCCGAGTATGGCGTCCGCGTCACGTTGACCTCGGCCGTCGTCGGCGACATCGTTCGCGACCACACCATGCGCCTGGCCTACGAGGGCGGGCGCTGGGGTGTCGTCTGGGACGAGGGGTTGATCTTGCCGGAGCTGGCCGGCGGCAACCGGCTGGCGCTGGAGCTACGCATTCCCTCGCGTGGCAACATCTACGACCGCGACGGCCAGGCGCTGGCCTACCAGGGCACGGCCTACGAGCTGGGCGTCGTGCCGGGGCAGATCACCGACGAGCCGGGGCTGCTGGCCGCGCTCAGCGCGACGCTGGGCACGCCCCCCGACGATATTAAGGCCAAGTACGCCACGGCCATGCCCGACTGGTACGTGCCCGTCGGCGTGGTCAGCGAGGAGACGTTGCAGGCCAATGCCCTGGCGCTGGAGCCGTTCCTGGAAAAGGGGCTGACCACACCCGACCGCCGGCCGTCGCGCCTCTACTCCGACACGAACTCGGCCGCCCACGTCATCGGCTACCTGGGCCAGATTCCGGCC
>DAOSMQ010000582.1:0-1838 GCA_035372725.1 Promineifilum sp. (SeqCode) | reverse complement strand
CTGGTTTCTGGGCTGGCAAATCGAACAGCGCTTCGGCCGCGAGCAAGCGCTGGAATGGCTGCTCAACACGACCTACTACGGCCACCTGGCCTACGGCGTCGAGGCAGCGGCGCGGCTCACTTTCGACGTTGGCGCGGCCGAACTGACGCCGGCCGAGGCGGCGCTCCTGGCCGCCATCGGCCGCGACCCGGCCGCCAACCCGTTCGACGACCCCGCGGCGGCGCGGGCGGGCGCGGCCAGCGTGCTGGCGACAATGGCCGCGCGCGGCTGGGCGGACGCAGCCGACAGTTCCACCGACGCACTGGCCCGCCTGGCCCCGCCACCGGGCAGCGACTCCATCGCCCCGGCCTTTGCCCGGCTGACCCGCGCGGAGTTGGAGCGGTTGCTGGGGCCGGCGCGGCTGGTGGGCGGCGGCTACCAGGTGGAGACGACGCTAGACCTGCCGCTGCAAGCCGCGGCGGCCTGTGTGGCCGCGGCCGGCCAGGGCGAGCCGGTCGGCGGCGGGCCGCCCTGCCCGGCGGCCGCGGCGCTGACGGATGAGCCCTCGGCTGAGGCGGCGGCCGTCGTCATTCTGGACGTACCCACCGGGGCGATCGTAGCCCTGGCCGGCGACGCGCCGCTGACCGCCCGGCCGGTGGGCACGCTGGCGCGGCCGTTCATCGCCCTGTCGGCGCTCAGCCAGGGCTACACCGCCGCCAGCCTGACCTACGACGTGGAGCAGATCTATCTACAGGACGGCCAGCCCTACGTGCCGCCCGACGACGGCGACGACCGTGGGCCGCTGCGGCTGCGCGAGGCGCTGGCCGCCGGCCGCGCCGCCCCGGCAACACAGATGCTCGGCTGGGTGGGCGTGGCGCGGGTGCTGGAGAACGCCGGCGCGCTGGGCGTGATGGCCAGCGACGCCACGTCCGGCCTGGCCTTCGCCCAGGAGGGCTTCTCGGCCGACTTGCTCAGCCTGAGCCACGCCTTCGCCGCCCTCGGCAACGGCGGCACGCTGGCCGGCGCGCCCGGCGCGGAGCGGCCACGCCCGGCGACGATCAGGCGTGTGCTGGATGTGCAGGGAAGTGAGGTCTATGCCCTCGGCCCGGAAACGCGCGACGTAGTGAGTCCGGAGTTGGCCTGGCTGCTGACCGATATGCTGCGCGCCGACGCCGGCGGCGCGGCTCTGGCCACGGGGCGCGCGGCCGCCGGCGACGACTGGGCCGTGGGGCTGTCGCCCGAGCGGCTGGTGGGCGTCTGGGCCGGCGGCGCGGCCGGGGATGACAATGCCGCCGCGCCCATCTGGCAAGCGCTGTTCGACCAGGCGCTGGGCGGACAGCCGGCCGGCGAGTGGCCGCGGCCGGTGGGGCTGCATGCCGTCGATGTCTGTGCCCTGTCCGGGCTGCTGCCGTCGCGCCGCGGGCCGGCTTGCCCGACGGTGATCGAGTGGTTTGTGGCCGGCACGGAGCCAACAGCCACGGACACGATGACCCGCGAGGTAGCCGTCAACCGCGAGACGGGCCGGTTGGCGACCGTCTTCACCCCGCCGAACCTGGTCGAGCGCCGCGTCTTCACCGTCTTCCCACCCGAAGCGGCCCAGTGGGCGACCGAGCATGATATCCTTGCCCCACCGACCGAGTACGATCCCATCCGCCGCGTGCCCACGCGGTCGGGCGGCGCGGCGGTGACGTCACCGGAGCCGTGGGCGGTGGTCGGGCGACAGGACTCGCCTCAAGGTCAGTGGCCGGTGGTCGGTAGCGCCGGCGGCGATGATTTCGCCTACTACCGGCTGTCATGGTTCGAGGGGCTGATGCCGGAGGCGATGCAGCTCATCGTCGCGCGCGGGGAGACGGCCGTGG
>DAOSMQ010000581.1:0-1842 GCA_035372725.1 Promineifilum sp. (SeqCode) | reverse complement strand
GGCCAAAGCCCTGACCGACGACGACATCAGCCGCTACCGCGCTGCCGTCAACGAGTACGCCGACCTCTTCCCGACGTGCGTCCACGCCAGCTACCTGATCAACGTCGCCTCGCCCGACCCGGCGCTGTGGGAGCGGTCGTATGCGGCGTTGAAGGAAGAGGTTGAGCGAGCGGCGGCGCTGGGGATCGACCTGGTGACCTTCCACCCCGGCTCCTATATGGACAGTAACGAGGCGGCCGGGCTAGACGCCATTGCCCGGGCGCTGCGTCGCCTGCTGGCCGAGACGGCCGCGACCGCCCCCAGAACGATCATCTGTCTGGAGACGATGGCCGGCCAGGGGACGAACCTCGGCGGGCGCTTCGAGCACCTGGCGGCGATCATCGACCGGGCCGGCGGCAGCGAGCGGCTGGGCGTCTGCTTCGACACCTGCCACGTCTTCGCCGCCGGCTACGACATCCGCACGCCGGAAGCCTACGCGGCCACGCTGGCTGAGTTCGACCGTGTCGTGGGGCTGGGGCGCATCCAGTGCTTCCACTTCAACGACAGCAAACACGGCCTGGGCGAGGGCAAAGACCGCCACGAGCACATCGGGCGCGGCCAGATCGGCCTGGCGGGCTTCGCCAACTTCATCAACGACCCGCGTTGGGCCAACCATTGCGCCCACCTGGAGACGCCGCCGACCGAGGACGCCGACGACGGCACAGTGACAGACATGAACCAGGTCAATCTGGCCGCCCTGCGCGCGCTGCGGCCGATGACGGAGTAAGAGCGCCGCGTTCCCGCCCCTAACTAACGCATCTGGAGGCTCTATGTTCATTGTCGATGCTCACCTCGACCTGGCCTACAACGCCCTCAACAAGGGGCGCGACCCGCGCCGCAAGCTGACGGAAATTCGCGCTGCCGAAGCGCCCGATTACGCCCGTGGCATCCCCACGGTAAGCTTCTCGGCTATGCGCCGCGGCGGCGTGGGCCTGGCCTTCGCCACGCTCTTCAACTCGCCGCAGGACAATCCCTTCCCCGACGGCAGCGAGGAGGATGAGTGCTACAGCACCGCCGAGGAAGCCCACCGCCTGGGCATGAAGCAGGTCGACTTCTACCGGCGGCTGGTCGATGAAGACGAGACATTGCGGCTGGTGACCGACCAGGCGACGCTGGATGAGGTCGTGGCCAGCCACGATCAAAGCCACATGGCCACAGGCGAAAACGCCCAACCGCTGCTGGGCCTGCTACTACTGATGGAGGGGGCCGACCACATCCGCGTGCCGGATGAAACAGAGGTGTGGCGCGACGCCGGCGTGCGCATCATTGGCCCGGCCTGGGACGATACGCGCTATTGCGATGGGGCCTGGCGCGGCAGCAAGACCGGCCTTTCGGCTGACGGCCGTCGCCTGCTGGAGGTCATGGCCGACCTGGGGTTGATCCTCGACCTGACCCACATGAGCGAGATCGCCGCCCTCCAATCCCTCGACGCCTACGCCGGCCCGGTCGTCGCCACCCATGCCAATGCCCGCGCCCTCGTGCCGACGGAGCGACAGTTGAGCGATAAACAGATTCGCCTCATCGGCGAGCGCGACGGGGTCATCGGCTGCGTGCTATTCAATGCCTTCCTGCGCGCCGGCTATCGCAAGGGGGACAACAAGGCCACGGTGACGCTCGACCACGTTGTCGCCCACATCGACCACATCTGCCAGCTCATCGGTGACGCGCGTCACGCCGGCATTGGCAGCGACCTGGACGGCGGATTTGGCGCGGCCGACATCCCCACGCCGCTGGACAGCATCGCCGACTTGCGCCTCATCGGCGAAGCGCTGGGCGAAAAGGGCTACAGCCCGGACGACGTGG
>DAOSMQ010000580.1:0-1843 GCA_035372725.1 Promineifilum sp. (SeqCode) | reverse complement strand
TGCCGGGGCAGGATGTCGTGGGCCACTTCGCGGCGAAAGCACTTGAAGCCGCACTGTGTGTCTTCAAAGCCGGGAATGGCCAGCACCTTGACGTAGAAGTTGAATACGCGGCCCATAAAGTGGCGGTACACTGGCTCGTTGTAGCGCATCGCGCCCGGCGTTTCGCGGCTGCCGATGGCGACATCATACCGGCCCAGTTGGGGCGACAGAAACTTGGCGATCTCCGCCACGGGCATGGAAAAGTCGGCGTCGGCCATGAAGAGATACTCGCCCTCGGCGGCCAGCATGCCCGCGCGCACGGCCGCGCCTTTGCCCTGGGTCATCTCGTCCAGCACGCGAATGTAGGGGCGCGTCGCGGCGAAGTCCAGGGCAATTCGGCGCGTGTCGTCGCGGCTGTTGTTGTTGACGAGGATCAGTTCCGACGCGTAGGGCTGGGCATCCAGGAAGGCGATGACTGCCGGCAGCGTTGTCGGCAGGCGCTCTGCCTCGTTGTAGGCAGGCACGACTAGGCTCAGAAGCGGAGGTTGGGCGCTCATTTGGCTCACAGGCCGGGCAAGGACGACGGACGAAGCTGTTTCCCGGCGCAAAGGTCAAGTTTACCCATCCGGCCGGGTGGCGTCAATCGGCGTCAAGCGGGCGGCCAGGGTGCTGTCGTCAATGCGGCGCGCTGCCTGGATGTGGCGACGGGCTGGCCACAGGCGCGGCAGGGCCAGCAGGCCGGCCAGCTGTCCGCGCAGGCGCGCCCGCGCCGCCGCCCCGCGCCAGGCGCGCAGAGCCTCGCCGCTGATGCGTAGCTGGGCGCGCAGAATATCGCCAGCATGTTGGCGCAGCAGGCTGGTGGGGTAGTTCTTCCAGATGACGTAAAGAAAGTTACGGCCGTCGTGGTAGCTGCCGACGACGCCGCTGCCGCCGGAGGCCTTGAGTTTGTGGTAGACGACAGCCGCCGGCGTATAGCGCACGTCCCAGCCGGCCAGATGAGCCCGCCAGGCCAGGTCGATGTCTTCGCAGGAGAAGAAGAAGGCGTTGTCCAGGAAGCCGATCTCGGCCAACATCTCTCGTCGATAGGCCGCCGCGCCGCCGCAGGCGCTGAAGACCGGCTCCTCGCGATCATACTGGCCGCGATCCTCTTGCCAGACGCCGCGGTTGCCGGGGATGCCATCGACGCGGTAGAAGTCGCCGGCGGTGTGGAAGTAGTCGCGCCGGTCGAAGAGCAGCATTTTGCTGGCGACGACACCGACGCGCGGATGACTGTCGAAGACAGCGACGATGGCCGCCAGCCAACCCGCGTCGGCCTCGGTGTCGTTGTTCAGCAAGCAGATGAACTCGCCCCGGCTGGCGGCATAGCCGGCATTGCCCGCGCCGGTGAAACCGCTGTTGTGGCCCAACTCCACCAGCCGCACCTCCGGGAAGCGCTCGCGCACATAGGCCTGCGAGCCATCGGTAGAGCCATTGTCCACCAGGATGACCTCGTGGTCGGCGTAGGTCTGACGGCGCAGAGCATGGAGGCAGTCGTCGAGGTGCTGGCGACCGTTCCAGTGCGGGATGATGACCGAGACGCGGGGCGAGGAGGGCGTGTTCACAAGGCGTCGCGCAGGTAGTCGGCCAACGCTTCCGGCCACGGCCTGAGCGTAATGCCCAGAGCCGCGCCGGCGCGGTTGTGCAGCGCGCCGAACGGGGGCGGTGTGGAGGCCCGCGGGTAGGCGCTGCTGAGGATGGGCACGTTTGTCGCGGCCACGCCCGCCTGGCGCAGAATCTCGTTGGCAAAGGCCCAGCGCGAGCACGCGCCGCTGTTGACAAAGTGATACGTGCCGTATTGCCCGGTGGCGATCAGGTGTGCGATGGC
>DAOSMQ010000579.1:0-1852 GCA_035372725.1 Promineifilum sp. (SeqCode) | reverse complement strand
CGACTCAGCCGAGGGCTTCTATCGCAAGCTGGGCTACCGGCGGCAGGGGGTGGGGCTGAGCATGGTGTCGGGGCAGTGGCTGAATCGTTCGTAGACAGGAGAAAGCGATGTCGCTGGCGAAGCGAAACGCGAGTAATCACCTGACGGCGGGCTGTTTCTTGGGGGCGCTGGCCGCGGCCGGCGGCGTGACTGTGATCCTCGGTGTGTTGGGCGTGGGCGTGACTCTGTTTGTCGCCGCGCCCACTGCGAACTGGATAGGGCTTGGCTTCGCCCTTGTGCAAAGCGTCACGTTCATCATCCTGGCCGGACTTTTTGGGGCGGCCGCCGGCCTTGTGATCGCCATCGTCGATCATCTGGTTGACGGTCGGATACACGACGGTCGCATGCCCTTCTGGGCCTGGCTGCCGATCGGTGGGGCTATGGGCGCGGCGACGTCTGTTCTCCTCCTCATCTTCCCGCTCGACGCCAAAGACTCGACAACGTCTCTGGCCTTCTACGGAATCATGGGCGCGGTGTGTGGGCTGGTGGCCGGGCCGGTCTTTGGGCTGTGCTTTCGCCAGCGACGCGCGTGAAGCCTAAACGCAACCCGCTTTCATGACTGTTCAATCGGGTTCAACCTTGTAGCGCGGGATGGTATCTCGCGCTGGAACCGCGGGATGGCATCCCGGGCTACAATCTGGGGTGGTGGAACCGCGGGATGGTATGCCGCGCTACAACAAGACAGCGACTGGAGGATTGACCATGCAGGCCACACGCATCTTCGAGACGGTCATCTACGCCAATGATCTGGCCGCGGCCGAGCGCTTCTACGGCGAAGTGCTGGGATTGAAGGTCTACAGCCGTTCGGACACCGTTGTGGCCTTCCACTGTGGCGATGGCGTGTTGCTCGTCTTCGATCCCGACCGGGCGATCCTGCCCAACCGCGGCGTGCCCAGCCACGGCGCGCATGGCCCCGGCCATCTGGCCTTTGCCATGCGCGCCGGCGAGGCCGACGGCTGGCGGGCGCAACTGGCCGCCCACGGCGTGGCCATCGAGATGGAGATCGACCGCCATCCCGACGGGCTGTCGCTCTACTTCCGCGACCCGGCCGGCAACAGCATCGAGTTGGCCCCGCCGACGTTGTGGGGTTGCGGGCGGGGTGACGCGGCCCAGACCTGACAGGTGCCCTGCACACCTGTCAGGTCGGTCCTCTAGGGCTGGTTCGTTTGCAAAAAGGCCAGTAGCGCCTCGATGTCGGTGTCGCTCAGACGCAGGTTGGGCATGGCTGTGTCGGGGCGGACGGCCCGCGGGTCGTGCAGCCAGCGACGGACAAAGTCGGGGTCGGGCTGGTAGTGGGTCAGGTCGGGCGCGCCCAGGCCGGCCAGGGCCGGGGCGTCGGCCGCGCTGCCGGCGACGCGCGCAATGCCGACGCCGTCATGGCGGTGACACGACGTGCAGCCCTTGGCCTGGAACAGCGCCCGACCCACTTCAGCCGGCGTCGGGCTGGGCGTTGCCGGGGGCGAAGCGGCGGTCGTTGCCGGCGGAGCCGCGCCCGCCTTACCCCAGTCCACAAAGGATAGCGCCGCCAGCGCCAGGGCCACAACCAACAGCCCCGCCGTGACGCGCTTGTTGGCGATGTGGGCCATGCCTACGACTTCACCGCCGCGGGCCGCCGGCTCTGGACAACCAGCAAAGCCACGGCGACCAGCACCAGGGCCAGCGCCGCCCAGCGCAGCGCGCCCGCCGGCCCGGCGTCGCTCTCGGCGGCTGGCGCGGCCACCGCAGCCGGTTGGGCGGCGGCTGGGGCGACGACTTCCTCGGCCGCGGCGGGCCGCGCCGCCATCACGGTCAGCGGCTCAAAAAGCGACTCGCC
>DAOSMQ010000578.1:0-1858 GCA_035372725.1 Promineifilum sp. (SeqCode) | reverse complement strand
CGTCGATCTGCGTTGCGACGAAGAGGAGGGCGCGCCCACCCACAGCGACACCATCATCGTCGCCACCATCGACCCGCTCAGCCAGTCGGCGGCGCTGCTGTCGCTGCCACGCGACCTGTGGGTGGAGGTTCCCAACTACGGGGCCAACCGCATCAACCAGGCCTACTTCTTCGGCCAGGCCTACGAATACCCCGGCGGCGGGCCACAACTGGCCGCGGAGACGGTCGAGGCCTTTCTGGGCGTGCCCATCGACTACTATGTGGCCGTCGACTTCCAGGCCGTCATCGACTTCATCGACCTGATGGGTGGCGTCGTCGTCGAAGTGCCGGAGCGCATCGAAGACCCGACCTACCCCGATAGTTGCTACGGCTATGACCCCTTCACCATCGATCCCGGCCAGCAGCGCCTCGATGGCGCGACGGCGCTGAAGTATGCGCGCACCCGCGCGACCTTTGGCGGCGATGTCGATCGCGCCGGCCGGCAGCAACAGGTCATCAACGCCGTCCGCGAGCAGGCCACCGAATTGGACACCCTGCCCCAGCTGCTCTTGCGCGCGCCCCAACTGTGGCAATCGTACCAGGAGCACGTGACCACCAACCTGTCCTTTGACGAGGCGCTGCAACTGGCCAATTTCGTGCGTACCATGCCGCGCGAGAACATCCGCAACGTCGTTCTCGATTACAGCTACGTCTACAACGATACCACCTTTGACGGCCAGCAAGTGCTCGTGCCCGTGCGCGAGAAGGTGCGCGTCCTGCGCGATGAGGTCTTTGCGCCACCGGTCGTGCCCACGCCTGTCCTGGAAGCGCTGCCCACGGCCATCACCGTCGAAGATGCGCGCGTGGCTGTCTTCAACGGCACGCCGACCTTCGGCCTGGCTTCCGACACGCAGGCCTACCTGCTCAGCCGCGATGTCAATGTGACCGAGATCGGCAACGCTGACTCGGCCACCTACTCGGCCACCCAAATCATCGACTACGGCTCGCATCCCGGCACAGTTCAATACCTTGTCCAGCTTATGAACGTCCCGCCGCTGAACGTCAGCACGGGCGTCAACCCAGCAGGCGAGTTTGATGTTCTCGTCATTCTGGGGAGCGACTGGCAGGTTCCCTAGCCGGCCGGAGCCATGCGGAAGCGCGATCTGCCGCCCCTGGTCCTGGGTATCCTGATCACCGCGGTGGCAGCCTGTCGCCCAACACCCACCCTGCCCAACGCCAATAGCCCGGCCGCGCTGGAGCCAGAGTGGGCTGAACCGGCGGTCGATCCCGCCACCATTGCGCCGGCAACCGCCTCTATCCCCTTAGCCGCCTCGCCGCCGGTCTTCGCCAGTTCGCCCATCGCCCCAACAGCCGAGGTCGCGTTCGAGTCCGGCCAACTGCTCGGCAGCGACCGCGCCGGTCTGTCCCTGCGCATCCCCAGCGACTGGATCGACCTGACCGCCCAGAGCAACATCCCGGCCATGGGCAACCGGCTGGGCATCAACCTCGTCTTCGCCGCTGACTCGGAGCGAACGGGGCGCAGCCTGTTGGCGGGCAAAGCGTTCGCGCGCGGAGCCTACGTCTCCGGCCTGATCGTTACGCCCAACGCGCCAACGGCCGACCCAACCGCGGCCCTGGCCGATCTGCTGCGCGCCGCCGCGCCGACGGCCGTGCCCCTGACCGCGCCCGCGCCCGTCGTCTCTGCCAACGGCGTGGCCGGCGTGGCTCTGGAGGTGAGCGACGGGCCGATTGGTGTCAATGCGTCGGCCACAGACCTGCGCACGCGCGTCGTCCTCTACTTGCCAGAGGCCGATAGCGGCTACTCGTCCTGGGTCGTCCTGCTGCTTAGCGCCTCGACGCCGCGCTGGCCGGCGGCCGCG
>DAOSMQ010000577.1:0-1875 GCA_035372725.1 Promineifilum sp. (SeqCode) | reverse complement strand
GTGGAAGCGGCCGATGCTCTCGCCAATGGTGGCCGAATCCTTGGGCAGCGTCAGCACGGCATAGCGCCCGCCGGCCAACTGGCGCAGCATCACCGGGCCGTCGTCGGTCGTCACTCCAGCCGGGGCCTCGATGCAACACCAGTAGCGCCGTAGCATCTCGCCCTCGACGAAGGGCACGCCTATGCGCCGCAGCGCGTCGGTGTCATAGCCGCGCAGCCGCAGCCAGCCCTCCACCTCGCGGAAGAGCATGCCGATGCTCTCGCTATACGTCCCGGCCAGCCCCTCGGCGTTGTACTCCAGCGCCGCGACTTGCACCGGCGGCAACTCCCGAATCGTCACGTTCAACGGTTCCATCTGCGGTTCCATGCGTCTATCTCCTGGCCCCCCACCCCGCGCTTAGCCCGCGCCGCGTGGACGGCCTAGCTCGTCTGTAGCGTCGGCCGGTGGGCCGCCGGCGCATAACCGCGTTTGTAGACCAGGATCGTCCGCTTGAAGGTGATGATCGGCAGCCCGTCCTGATTCATCCCCGTCGTGCGGATGGTGACGATGCCCTGGTGGGGCCGGCTGTTCGACTCGCGCTTCTCCAGCACCTCGCTCTGGGCATAGACGGTATCGCCCTCGTAGAGCGGGTTGGGCAACCGAATCTCGTCCCAGCCGAGATTGACCGCGTTCTGCGAGATGTCGCCGACCGACATGCCCATCACCAGCGACAGGGTGAAGGCCGAGTTGACCAGCGGCGTGCCCCACTCCGTTTGCGCCGAGTAGGCGCTATCGAAGTGGATGGGGTTGGTGTTCATCGTCAGCAGCGAGAACCAGATGTTGTCGTTTTGCGTCACGGTGCGGCCGAGCGGGTGGGGATAGACGTCGCCGACCTCGAAATCCTCGAACAACCGCCCGTGCCAGCCTTGTTTGATGGCCATAGATACCTCCTCATAGGTCGTCGGGATTATAACCGCTGCGCGGCGCGGGGACATATGACTTTTGCCTGCCTCCGACGTGACACACATCACCTGACATGCGGACGCGGCTGGAGTACTATACAATCCGGCTCAAGACCGGATCGACCACTGTGGCCGGTTCGCGCCCAACCAACCCGCGCCGGCCACGCTCTGGCGCTCCGGTGAATACAGAAACATGGACGAACCAACACGGGACGACGCCCTTACTTTTGACGAGTTCCCCATCCCCACCGCCGACGAATGGCGGGCCGCGGCCGTCGACTCGCTCGGCGGGCAACCGTTCGAGAAGCTGATTTCGCGCACCTACGAGGATATCCCCTTGCAGCCGCTCTACCGGCGCGAGGACACGGCCGAGTTGGCCTATGCCCAGACGCTGCCGGGGCAACCGCCCTACCTCCGCGGCCGGACAGCTGCCGGCCCGACGCAACACGGCTGGGCCATCGCCCAGGAGCTAACCGAGCACGACCCGGCAATCTTCAACGCCGCCCTCATCACGGCGCTGGAGCACGGGCAGACGGCCGTCACCATCCGCCTCGACGACGGCGCGGGCGCGGGCCTGCGGCTGGCCACCGTGGCCGACGTCGCCACGGCCCTGCGCGGCGTCTACCTCCAGGGCCTGCCGGTGATCCTCCACGCCGGGCCGACGGCGCTGCCGCTGCTGGCGCTGCTGGCCGCGGCGCGGCCCGCGGGCGCGGCCGAGGGCGGCTTGGCCGAACTGACCGGCAGCATCGCCGCCGACCCGCTGGCGGCGCTGGCCGAGACGGGGGCGCTACCGTTGCCGCTGGCGTCGGCCTACGATGATATGGCCCTTGTGGCCGAGTGGGCCGCCGCGGCCGCGCCGGGGCTGGCCACGGTCGCCGTCCGCGCCGGCCTTTACCATGAAGCCGGCGGCAGCGCCGTCCACGAACTGGCCCTC
>DAOSMQ010000576.1:0-1886 GCA_035372725.1 Promineifilum sp. (SeqCode) | reverse complement strand
CGCCATAGAGCGTGAACTGCGACACGACGAGAAGCTCCCCGCCCACGTCGGCCAGCGATAGATTCATCTTGCCGGCCTCGTCATCGAAGACGCGTAGGCCGGCGATCTTGGCGGCCACCCATCCGGCCTCGGCGCGGCCGTCGGCGTGGGTCACGCCCAGCAGGACGACAAAGCCGCGGCCGATCCGGCCGACGGTCTGGCCGTCCACGGTTACACTGGCGCGGGCTACGCGCTGGATGAGGGCACGCATAGGAGATGTCGCTTTCGCAGCGGCTGGGCAGGACTACGCAAGCCCATGCCGCCCCGCCAGGGTGCGGTTACTGGATGCCCATCTTGCTGTGGTCGCCCACGGTCAGCTTCAGGGCTTTGGGCTTGATCGGCGAGCGGGCAATGACCACATCGCGGCCGATGAGGCTATCCTGGATGCGCGTTTCGATGTCGCAGATGCGGCTGTTCTCCAGCACCATCGAGTGCTCGATCTCGCTGTTCTCGATGGTGACGTGGTGGTCGATGCTGGTGAAGGGGCCGATGTAGCTGTTGACGATACGGGCATACTCGCCGATGATGGCCGGGCCGCGGATGATGCTGCCGATGACCTCAGCGCCCCGCTGGACGGTGACGCGGTGGTCAACATTGCTGTCGCGGTCAACGTAGCCCTCGATGTTGTAGGCGATTTCCTCTAGCACCAGATCATTGGCCGAGAGCATGTCGCCCGGCGCGCCGGTGTCGATCCACCAGCCCTCATGGATATAGGGGTGGACGGTGCGGCCGTTGTCGACCAGCCACTGAATGGCATCGGTGATCTCCAACTCGCCCCGCCACGACGGTTTGATGGCCTCCACCGCCTGAAAGACACTGGCATCGAACATGTAAATGCCCACCAGAGCCAGGTCGCTCGGCGGCGACTTGGGCTTCTCAACCAGACGGATGATGCGGCCGTCCTCGCCCAACTCGGCCACGCCGTACTGCTCCGGGTGCTCGATGCGCGTCAGGACGATCTGGCTATTCCAGTCGCTCCGGGCGAACTCGCGGATGAGGTTGCTGATGCCGCCCTGGATGACATTATCGCCCAGGAACATCACGAAACGGTCGTCGCCCAGAAATGGCTGCGCCACCTTGACGGCGTGGGCCAGCCCCAGCGGCTTCTCCTGCGGAATGTAGGTGATGCGCACGTCCCAGCGCCCGCCGCGGCCGACGGCCTCCTTGATCTGCTCGGCGGTGTTGCCGACGACGATGCCGATGTCGTCGATGCCCGCGTCGCGAATCGTCTCGATGACGCGAAAGAGGATCGGCTTGTTGGCCACCGGGATGAGCTGCTTGGCGCTGGTGTAGGTCAGTGGGTAGAGCCGCGAGCCTGTGCCGCCGCTGAGGATAAGTCCTTTCATTGCCCCTCCGCAAGTCGCTGCGCCGGCGCGCTTAGCCGTAGTACTCCGCCGCGCCACTCTCGCGCGGCGCGTTGGTCAGGGCCACGCCGACAATGCGCGCCTTGGCCTGCTCCAACAGCTCGCGGGCGCGCTCGGACTGGTCGCGCCGGGTGCGGCCGGCCTGGATGATCAGCAGCACGCCGTCGGCCTTGGCTCCCAGGATGGCGGCGTCGGCCGCGGCAACCACGGGCGGCGCGTCGAACAGGACGATATCGGCTGCCTCGGACAGTTGGGCCAACACGCGGTCCATGCGGCTCGCGCCGAGTAAGTCGGCCGGGTTGGGCGGCGTCGGCCCGCTGCTCAGCAGCCACAGGCTATCCACGCCGGTCGGTTGCAACGGCAGCTCGGCCAGCTCCTCTAGCACCAGGTTGGTCAGGCCGGGCGTCATGGCCAGGCCGAACAGCGCGTGGAGCGACGGCCGGCGCAGGTCGCAATCGACCAGGATGGTGCGGCGGCCGCTCT
>DAOSMQ010000575.1:0-1888 GCA_035372725.1 Promineifilum sp. (SeqCode) | reverse complement strand
GTGACGATGTCGAGTTCGGTGTAGGGGAAGGGCGACAGGCGCGCCTCGTTGATGTCGATGGCCGCCGCGGCCACGTCGAGAGCCAGCGCCGCGCCGTCGCGCCACGCCGCCGGGGCGTAGCTGTTGATCGTCGTCGCGCCGGCCGTGCCGCTGACCACCTCGAAGTCGCCCGCCGCCAAATAGAAGTCGCGGGCCGGGCCGACGGCATAGACCGCTACCGTCTCGCCCTCCCCTGGCCCCTCCCGCAGGGCGGAGGACGGGCCCCCCTGGGAGAGGGCTTGCTCTTCGACGGCCACGCCCGAGGCCACGACCGTGACGCCCGGTGGCGCGGCCACGCGCACCAGGTAGTAGCCGGCGTCGCTGTAGGTCAGGTCGCCTTGCACGTCGGCCTCGGCCGTGTTCCAGCCGGTGGCGTCGTAGACCGACAGCATGGGGTAGAAGTGGGCCAGGGCCAGGATGCCATCGAAAAAGGCCAGGACGCCATAGTTGCGGCCGATGTCGGTGGCCACCTCCGTGTGGAAGCGCATGTCGAGGGTCGTCGTCGCCCCCGGCGGCAGCGGCGCGGGCAGGGTCACGGTCAGGATGCTGCGCTTGGCCCCGCTGATGGCCGTGGGGGCGGGCGCGCCATCGACGGTCATGTCGCTGACGTCGATGGCGCTGTCGAGCAAATTGGGGTGCAGATGAAAGACAATCTCGCTCAGGGGGACATCCTCAGCGTTGGTGTAGAAGACCGTCTGCCGCCCATCGACAGTGTGCATGTCGTTGGCGATGGTGATGGCGATGTGGTAGACGGGCGCTTCGGGTACGTCCTCGGCCGCCGGGTCAACGAGGCCGCTGGCGTAGATGGCGCGATCGTCCCAGGCTACGTCGAAGAGGGGCGCGGCGTTTGTCGCTGCCGTGGCCACCGCTGCCGTGGCCACCGCAGCGGTAGCCGGCGGTTCGTCGTCAGTGATCGGCGTCACCGCTACCGATATCGCTGTAGACGCCGTGGCCTCGGGCACGGTGGTGGCCGGCAGGACAGCGGTTGGCGCCGTGGTGGGCACGGCCGCCGCGCCGGGGCGGCAAGCGGTCAGGAGCACGAGGAGCATGGACATGAGAAGCATGGACACGAGGAGCGAGGGCAGGCGCAGAGGTCGTTTCATGATCGCGCAATTGTCTCCAGCCCTCTCCGCCGCGCAAAGAAACAGCGGCAAGACTCATGCACCGGTCTGCCGGAGGGGCGTTCTTTCTTGAGCGTAGCGCGCCTTCTTTGGTCGCCGGCGCAGGAAGGGGCCAGGCAATCAAGAACGTGCCCGGCACGGCGCGGCCGATAGCGCCACCCTCGCGAGCCGATTACAATAGCCCTATGAACGACGCCACGCGAAGCCTCATCCAGGCCATTCACGACAGCCCGCCACGGGCCGTCTTTGCCGCCGCCGGGGCGGGCAGCCAGGCCCTGGCCGACCTGTTGGGCGTGCCCGGCGCATCACGGACGCTGCTGGAGGCGCTCATCCCCTACGCCGCCGACGCCTTTGACGAGTTCCTGGGCGGCGCGCCGGAACAATACGTCTCGGCCGAAACGGGGCGGCGCATGGCCGGGCGAGCGCTGGCTCGGGCGCGTCACCTGCGCGAGTTAGAGGCGTGGCCGCTGGTGGGGCTGGCCTGCACCGCGACCATCATCACCGACCGGCCGAAGAAGGGCGAGCACCGCGCCCACGTGGCTGCCTGGACGCCGGCGCGGCTGCGGGTCTATGCGCTGCGCCTGGACAAGGGCGCGCGCGACCGGGCGGGCGAGGAGGGGCTGGTCAGCGCGCTGCTGCTGGACGCGCTGGCCGAAGCGTCGGGCGTGGCGGCGCGGCCGGCCCTGCCGTTGGGGCCGGGCGACAGCCTGACCGATGAGACCGTCGAT
>DAOSMQ010000574.1:0-1897 GCA_035372725.1 Promineifilum sp. (SeqCode) | reverse complement strand
ATCGAAACCGCTCTCGACCGCCTCCTCCCCCGCGTGGCCAAACCCGGCCGCTACACCGGCGGCGAACTGAACCAGGTCGTCAAGGACTGGGACGCCGTCGGCTACCGCGTGGCCATGGCCTTCCCCGACCTCTACGACATCGGCATGTCTAACCTCGGCTGGATGATCCATTACGACATCATCAACAAGCACCGCAACCTGCTGGCCGAGCGCGTCTTCTGCCCCTGGGACGACATGGAGGCGGCCCTGCGCGCCCGCGGCATCCCCCTCTTCTCGCTGGAGACGAAGCACCCCATCCGCGATTTCGACATGCTGGCCATGACGCTGCCCTATGAGCAGCTCTTCACTAACGCCCTGAACTTGCTCGACCTGGCCGGGCTGCCGGTGCGTTCGGCCGACCGCGACGCCAGCTACCCGCTGGTCGTCGCCGGCGGCCACGCCTGCTACAACCCCGAACCAATGGCCCCGTTCATCGACGTCTTCGTCATCGGCGAGGGCGAAGAAGTGCTGCTGGAGATCATCGCCACGATGCGCGCCGCGGCCCACCTGGATCGCGAGACGCAGTTGCGCCACGTGGCCAGCATCACCGGCTGCTACGTGCCGCGCTTCTACGACGTGGCCTATCACGACGACGGCACGATCGCCGCCATCACGCCCAACGTGCCCGAAGCGCCGCCGCGCGTCCTGAAGGCCATCGTCCCCGTCCTGCCGCCGCCGGTGACCGACTTCATCGTGCCCTTCGTGGAGACGGTCCACAACCGCGCCCCCATCGAGATCATGCGCGGCTGCACGCGCGGCTGCCGCTTTTGCCACGCGGGCATGGTCACCCGGCCGGTGCGCGAGCGGCCGGTCGAGGAAGTGCTGGCGGCGATGGAGGCTATCCTGGCCAAGACCGGCTACGAGGAGATCGCCCTCATGTCGCTGTCGTCCAGCGACTACACCCACGTGCTGGAACTGACCCGGCGCATCGGCGAGCGCTTTGGCGGCCTGGGGTTGAACATCTCCCTGCCGTCGTTGCGCATCGAGACGGTCAGCACGCAACTGATGGACAACCTGGGCGACGGCAAGCGCAGCGGCTTCACCCTGGCCCCCGAAGCGGCCACGGAGAAGATGCGCAACATCATCAACAAGTACGTCACCCACGAGCAACTGCTGGAGACGGCCCGCGAGATCTACCGCCGCGACTGGCGCACCATCAAGCTCTACTTCATGATCGGCCACCCGCAGGAGGAGATGAGCGACGTGGCGGCCATCGTCGATCTGTCGCGGCAGGTGCTGGCCGAGGGGCGGCGCTTCCACGGCAACAAGGCCGCCGTCAACGTCGGCGTCAGCACCTTCATCCCCAAGCCCCACACACCCTTCCAGTGGGAGCCGATGGGCGACATGGCCGGCATCCGCGCCAAGCTGGGCTATCTGATCGCCGAGTTCAAGCGGCCGGGCCTGAAACTGCGCTGGAACGACCCCGACGAATCGGTGTTTGAGGGCATGTTGACCCGCGGCGACCGGCGCATGGCCGCCGTCGTCGAGCGTGCCTGGCGCAAGGGAGCCAAATTCGATGCCTGGCAAGACCACTTCCGCCGCGACGCCTGGGCCGAGGCGATGGCCGAAGAGGGGCTGGACGCGGCCTTCTTCACCCACCGGCCGCGGCCCATCGACGAGGTCTTCCCCTGGGAGCACATCGACGTGGCCGTGACGCGCCGCTTTCTGACCGGCGACTACCTGATGAGCCAGCGCCAGGAGACGCGCATCGACTGCCGCCACCATTGCTTCGCCTGTGGCATCCTGCCCAAGCTGAAGGACCTGCGCCGCGAGACGCCGCCGGAGGCGTGGGAGTGCCCGCCGGTGACGAAGGTGGCCGACCGGCGGCCGGCGCTCATTCAGTTGTAGCGAGCGTTCG
>DAOSMQ010000573.1:0-1907 GCA_035372725.1 Promineifilum sp. (SeqCode) | reverse complement strand
CGCCGCCCACGGCGACTACGACGAGGCTATCAGGCGCTATGAGGCCCTTGTGGCCCAACTGCCGCAGCCGAACTTCGTGGCCGCGCTGGGCGACTACTATGCCCTCAGCGGCGACAACGCCGCGGCCCAGAAGCAGTATGACACCGTGGCCTTCATCCACCAGTTAGACGAGACTCAGCAAGTACTCTACAATCGCCAGATGGCGATCTTCTTCGCCAACCACAACATCGAAACCGACACCGCCCTGGCCTACGCTCAGGGCGAACTGGCCGCGCGGCAGGACATCTACGCCTACGATACGCTGGCCTGGGCGCTCTATCGCGCCGGCCGCTTCGACGAAGCCGCGGACGCCAGCCAGCGCGCCCTGGCCCACGGCACGCCCGACGCCGGCCTCTACTACCACGCCGGGATGATCGCCGCCGCGCAGGGCGACACGCGTGTGGCCATCGCGCAGCTACAGCAGGCCCTCGACCTGAATCCTAACTTCGACCTTCTCCAGGCGCGGCAGGCCGCCACGACCCTGGCCACTCTGAAAGGAGAGTGACATGACCGGCACAAGACGCGCCCGCCTTCTGGCCCCGATCCTCGTCCTGCTGGTGCTGCTGGCCTCCGCCGGCGTCGCCGCGGCCCACCCGCTGGGCAACTTCACCATCAGCCGCTATAGCGCCGTGACGCTGGGGGCGGAGACGGCTGAGGTGCTCTATATCGTTGATATGGCCGAGATTCCCACGTTCCAGACGCGGCAGGCCATAGACAGCAACGCCGACGGGACGATTAGCGCCGCCGAGGAGGACGCCTACCTGGCCACGGAGCTGCCCGCGCTGGCGGCGAACCTACGCCTGACGGCCGGTGGCGCGCTCTTGCCGCTGACGCCAACGACCCACACGCTCTCCTTCCCCCCCGGCCAGGGCGACCTGCCAACCATGCGGCTGGAAGTGCGGCTCTCGGCCCCGCTGCCGGCCGGCGGCCAGGCGCTTGACATCGCCTATGAGGACGGCAACTTCGCCGACCGCCTCGGCTGGCGGGAAATCGTCATCACTGCCGGCGATGGTTCCCTGCTGAGCGCCTCCGTGCCCGCGGCCGACGTCAGCAACCAGCTGCGCGACTACCCGGCCGACCTGCTGCAAGCCCCGCTGGCCGTCAGCCAGGCCACGGCGCGCTTTGCCCCGGCCGGCGCGGCGCTGGACGGTGCCCCGTCGGACGGTGCCACGGCGGCCGATCCGGCCGCGGCGACAACCACCTCAGCCGTCGTCGCCAACCGCTTCGGCCAGGACAAGTTCGCCGACCTCTTGCAGCGCACGCTGGACACGCCGGCGGCGCTGGCCGCGGCGCTGCTGGTGGCCATCGGTCTGGGCGCGGCCCATGCCCTGACGCCCGGCCACGGCAAGACCATCGTCGGGGCCTACCTTGTCGGCTCGCGCGGTACAGCCCGCCACGCTCTCTTCCTGGGCGTGACGACGACCATCACCCACACGGCCGGCGTCTTCGCCCTGGGCTTCCTGGTGTTGTTCGCCTCACGGTTCGTCCTGCCGGAGAAGCTCTACCCCTGGCTGGGCGTCCTGTCCGGGCTGCTCGTCGTCGGCATTGGCCTGTCGATTCTGCGCGGCCATGTCGGCCATTGGCGGGCCCGCCGCCGCGGCGACGACCACGACCACGGCCCTTACCATTTCCACTTCGGCAAGGGCCACAGCCACGGGCCGGACGGCCACACGCACGGCGGCCCCACGCACAGCCACGCGCCCAGCGCCCTCGAAGCGCCCGAACCGGCGGCAGTTGTCTCGGCCGCCGCGCCGCGGCGGGCGCTGGCCTTCGCCGGCGTGGCCGCGGCGGCCCCGGCGGTGGCCACCCACGCGCACGAGCATGGCCACAGCCATGCCAGCCATGATCACCACCACGAGCACGACCAA
>DAOSMQ010000572.1:0-1956 GCA_035372725.1 Promineifilum sp. (SeqCode) | reverse complement strand
CGCGCCCAACGGCCTGGCCTGCGCCACGCACGACCTTCACCGGCCCTATCTCACAGACCATCTCGGCGTGCCCTACGACGCCATCCGCGCCGGGGCCGAGCCGGGCGGCGTCATCATCTACAACGACGGCCCGCCGGAGCCACGCCCAAGCGATGACGACGACGGCCCTATCCACTACCCGCCGACGGATGGCGGCGTCATCTGGCCGGGCATCCTCGACGAACTGGGGCCGGGGCCGGCGACGGGTGGGGGCGGCGACGGGCGCTCGCCGTTGCTGCGTCCGGCTGTGCTCGACGCGGTGCGCATCCCGGCGACCTACCGCGCCGAGTATGCCCGCCGCCTGGCTGCCGCGGGGCCTCTCCCGGCCCGACAGGAGGCGGCGGCGCGGCTGCTCATCGACGGGTTGGACGTGCGCTCGGTACGATTGCTCCACGCACGGCAGATCGACCGGGCGGCGGGCACAGTGGCCGGCGTCAAGGTTTCGCCGGCGACGCTGGCGGCGTTGGCGCGCCTGAGTGTCGCCAGCGGGCCGGCGGCGGCCTTGCCCTTCAGCGCCGGCGGCCAACTGGCCACGCCGGCGCAGACCTTCGCCGACGCCTTCACGCCATTGATGGATCGCCTGTCACCCGAGGCGACGCCGCTGCCGCCGCCGTCGCGCTATGCGCTGGAGAGTACCCTCGCTGCTCGCCGCGGCACGGCCTTCGACCCGGGCTGGGTTGGCTTGTCGGTGAACAGCTACGCCGTCGACCGGGTGCTGCGCGCCGTCGCCGGCTCAGAACTGATGGCCGTCGAGGGCGAGGCGACCGCGTCCGGCCGCCGCGGCGCGGACGTCGTCTACACCTATCAGACGGCAGCCACCGACGCCACACGGCTGTCGGCCGATCTGACCGGCGCGGACGGGGCTGGCCCCGGGGCAACGGTGACGGGACTGGAGGTGACGCTGGCACGGGGCGACGCGGCGGTGTGCTATCGCGTCAGCGGGCGCATGGCCATGCAGCCGGCGCGCGTCGCCTCCGGCTGTCTGCCCGACGTGGCCGTGCAGACGGTCGTGACCTACGCTGGCTGCATCGGCCAGCTGACCGGCGGGACGATCAGCGACGCCGACTACCGTGACGCGCTACTCTACCGCCACTTCATCTTCCTGGAGCCAGTCGCCGGTGGTGGCGCGGTGACGGAGTTCGAACTCGTGAGCGGCGACCCTGATGCGCTGACACCGGACGGCCTTAACCCGCGGCCGCTGCTGTCGGCGGCCCTGGCCGGCATGTGGGCGGGTATTGCCCGCGTGCCGGTGCTGTTCGACCCCTTCTACGCCCTCGCGCCGGTCATCGACCATTGGGAAGCGCGGGATGGGTGGCTGAATGTGTACGAGCGCTATGCGCTTATCGAGTAGCGGCTGACGCGCCACCCCGCTCGCCAGTACTTCCCACCCATGCGCCCGCGCGTCTTTCGGCCGCTTGTGCCCGCCCGGCCGTCTCGCTTATGATAGTCAGCGGCGGGGGCGACACTTTATGCGCAGATGGAGGCTCCTGATGATGCGAGGAAAAGTCGCGTGGACGCTTGGCGGCATGGTGGTTCTGCTGGCGGTGCTGGTGGGGTTGGTCGGGGCCGCGCCCGGCGCGGTCGATGCGCCCAGCCTGGTGGCATCGCCGCGCGAAATCGACTTCGGCCCCGTTGGCGTCGGCACCACCAGCGCGCCGATTGCCGTTAGCTTCTACAACCTGAGCGACACCAGCTTCCTGTCGCCGTTCACCGGCGGCGCTGTCGGCGCGCCGTTCCTGCGCACGGACGAGTGCAACCTGTCTGTGCCGCCGCAAAGCAACTGCCGCATGTTGTTCACCTTCGCGCCGGAGACGGCCGGCGTCTTCACGGCCACGGCCGAGGTCAACACCGATGCCGGGCCAGCGACCATTGTGATGCACGGCCGCGGCGTGGGGCCCAAGCTGTCCCTGACGCCGC
>DAOSMQ010000571.1:0-1956 GCA_035372725.1 Promineifilum sp. (SeqCode) | reverse complement strand
GCGCGGGTTGTTAACCGGCGTCCTGGCAACCACAGCATGCAGGATAACATCCTGCGCTACGCTCAGAGCGGTTCGAGCAGGAAGTAGTCGGCCAGCGGCTCGGTGAAGCCGCGCGGGTGATACTCGCCCGAGTGGCGGTCGAGGACGTAGTCGCCGCCGTAGTCGCCGCGGGCGATGCGGCCGAGCATCTCCACCAGCCGGTCGATGTCGCCGGTGGTGTTGTAGCCGCCAAAGCTGGCCCGCACCATGCCGGGCATGTCGCTCTTGTCGCCGGCCAGCAGGTTAGTCCGCCAGCGCGCCGACTCGGCCTCGTTGAGCTGCAACAGGTGGACGACATACGGGTGGGCACAAAAACAGCCGCTGCGCACGCCGATGCCGCCTTCGTAGCCCAGGATGGCGGCGACGAGGAAGTGGGACATGCCGGCCAGATTGAAGGGGATGACGCCGACCTTCTCGGCCGCCCGCGCCGGGTCGGTCTCGCCGTAGAGCCGGACGCCGGGCACGCGCGGCAACTGCTCCAGCGCATAGGCCACCAGCTCGGCCTCGTGGGCGGCGACGGCATCCATGCCCACGTCCATTAATACCCGCGCCGCCGCGGCCATGGCCACCGCGCCGACGACGTTGGGGCTACCGGCCTCGTCGCGGTCGGGCGCGCCGGCCCAATGCACGTCGTCGAGCGTGACCACATCGACCGTGCCGCCGCCGCGGTACTCGGGCGGCTGGCGCAGGAAGATCTCCTTCGGGCCGACCAGCGCCCCCGTGCCGAAGGGGGCATACATCTTGTGGGCCGACAGGGCGACGAAATCGAGATGCTCCGGGTCGTCGTGGGGGCGCATGTCCACCTGGCGGTGGGGGGCCAACTGGGCGGCATCGACCAGGATGAGCGCGCCGGCGGCGTGGGCCTTGCGCGCCAGCCGGTGGATGGGCTGGATGTAGCCGCTGACGTTCGACGCGCCGCTGACGGCCACCAGAGCCACGCGGCCGGCGTGGGCGGCCAGTTGCCGGTCGAAGTCGTCCTCGTCCAGCCGGCCGTCGGGCAGGGCGCGCACGTGGACGACGTGGGCGCGCGGCCGCCAGGGCAGGTCGTTGGAGTGGTGCTCCAGTTGCGTCGTCAGGATGACGGCGTCATCGGCCAGCGGCAGGCGGAAGGCCAGCTTGTTGATCGCCTCGGTGGTGTTCTTGCCGAAGATGACCGTGTCCAGCGCCGGGTCCGCGCCGACGAAGCGGCCGATGATGGCGTGGGCCTGGTCATAGGCGACCGTGCTGAGGCGCGACTTGAAACCCGTGCCACGGTGGACGCTGGCGTAGTAGGGCATGAAGGCGTCCACGGCGCGCACGACATCGACCAGCGGCGGTGTGCTGGCGGCGTTGTCGAGGTTGACGTAGGGCAAGCGGCGGCCGTCGAGCAGCGGCACTTCCTGATCCAGGCCCACAATCCGGTCGCGCAGGTCGAGCGTGGCTATCATGCTGTTCTCCTAAAGAGATAAGAACCTCACGCAAAGATCGCCAAGGACGCCAAGAAAGAATTCTTCTTTGCGCTCTTGGCGATCTTTGCGTGAGGTTCTTCTATACGTCCTGCCGGCCCTCGAAGGCGCGGCCGAGGGTGATCTCGTCGGTGTATTCCAGGTCGCCGCCGACGGGCAGGCCGCGGGCCAGCCGGGTAATGCGCACCTTCTGGTCGGCCAGGCGGCGCTGCAAGTAAAGCGCCGTCGATTCGCCCTCCAGCGTCGGGTTGGTGGCCAGGATGATCTCGCGGAAGTCGCCGGCGGCGACGCGCTGGGCCAGCTCGGCCACGCGCAACTCCTCCGGGCCGATGCCCTCGACGGGGGAGATGGCCCCGTGGAGGACGTGGTAGCGGCCGTTGTAGGCCCGCGCGCGCTCGATGGCCAGCACGTCGAGCGGCTCCTCGACGACGCACAGCAGCCCGGCGTCGCGCGCGTCGTCGCTACAGATCGG
>DAOSMQ010000570.1:0-1958 GCA_035372725.1 Promineifilum sp. (SeqCode) | reverse complement strand
CCCACCATGCTCTCCATCCTCATCGTCAACTGGAACGTCCGTGACCTGCTGCGCGACTGTCTGCGGTCCATCGAGCGCGGCCGGGGCGAACTAGAGGTAGAAGTGATCGTCGTTGACAGCGCCTCCAGCGACGACAGCGCGGCGATGGTGGCGGCCGAATTCCCCTGGGTGACACTGCTGCCACAGGCCGACAACGTCGGCTTCCCGCGCGGCAACAACATCGCCCTGGCCCGCGCCCGCGGCGACGCTCTGCTGCTGCTCAATCCCGACACAGTCATCCGCGATGATGCCCTGCCAGTGTTGGTGGCCTATCTGGCCGCCCATCCCGACGTGGGCGCGGTCGGCCCGCAGTTGCTGAACCCCGACGGCAGCGTGCAGTCCTCGCGCCGTCGCTTTCCCACGCTGGCCACCGGCTTCCTGGAGAGTACCTGGCTGGAGGGGCTTGCTCCCGGCGTGCTGCGGCGCTACTACGCCCTCGACCTGCCCGACGACGCCACAGCCGACGTCGACTGGCTGACCGGCGCCTGTATCCTTGTGCCGCGGGCGGTCTATGAGCGCGTCGGCGGTCTGGACGAGGGTTACTACATGTACTCCGAGGAGCTGGATTGGTGTCGCCGCATTCGCGCCGCCGGCTGGCTGGTTGTCTATCTGCCCGCGGCCCGGGTTGCCCACCACGTTGGCAAGAGCAGTGAGCAGGCCGTCACTGCCCGGCACATCAACTTCCAGCGGGCCAAGCTGCGCTACTTCCGCAAGTACCACGGCCGCGCCGCCGCCGGCCTGCTGCGCCTCTTCCTGCTGGCCAGCTACGGCTGGCAACTGCTACTGGAAGCGGCCAAGGGCGCGCTGGGCAGTCAGCCGGAACTGCGCCGCCAGCGCGTGCGCGCCTACCGCGACGTGTTGCGCTCCGGGTTGCGGCCCGCGGGGTATTAGGCCATGCGTATTGGGCTGGTGACGGGCGAATACCCGCCCATGGAGGGCGGGGTGGGGGCGTTCACGGAGCAGTTGGCCCGCGCGCTGGCCGGGCGCGGCCACGTGCTCCATATCATCACCGCCCGATCTGCCCGCCCGGTCGATGCCCCGCGCCGCGCGTCGGCGCTGTTCCAGCCCTATGACCTCGGTTTTGCCCAACTGCACGCGCGCGTCGGCCGCTGGCGCTGGCCGTCGCTGGCCACGGTCGCCGATATCGTCCTGCGCTACGATCTCGAAGTCGTTAACCTGCAATATCAGGCCGCGGCCTACAACATGCGCGCCGTGGCCATCCACTTCCTGCCCTGGCGCTTGCGCGGCGTCGCCCCGACCGTCGTCACCTTCCACGACCTGCGCGTGCCCTACCTGTTCCCCAAAGCGGGCGGGCTGCGCGAGGCGGCCGTGCGCGGTCTGGCGCGGCGGGCCACCGGTGGCATTGCCACCAATGCCGCCGATCTGGCCCAGTTGGCCAGCTGGACCGATGCCCCGCTGTGTCGCATCCCCATTGGCAGCAATATCGAGGCTCGCGAACCCAACCACGTCGAGATCGAAGAGGTGCGCGTTGGCCTGGGGCTGCCGGCCGGCGCGGTGCTACTGGGCTACTTCGGCTTTCTGAACGAAACCAAGGGCGCCGACACGCTCATCGACGCCCTGGCGCGGCTGGATGGGCGCACCCATCTGGTCTTCATTGGCGGGCAGACCGGGGCCAGCGACCCGCAGAACAACGAGACCTTCCTGCGCGGCCTGCGCGAGCAGATCGACCGGTTGGGGCTGGCCGGGCGCGTTCACTGGACGGGCTTCCTGCCGCCGGGGCGCGTCTCGGCCCATCTGGCCGCGGCCGATCTGCTGGTCATGCCCTACCGCGACGGCGTTTCCCTGCGCCGGGGGACACTCATGGCCGCTCTGGCCCACGGCCGGCCGCTGATCACCACCGCGCCAGGCGAGGCCGACGCCGCGCCGGAACTGCGCCACGGCGACAACGTCTGGTTCGT
>DAOSMQ010000569.1:0-1961 GCA_035372725.1 Promineifilum sp. (SeqCode) | reverse complement strand
GTGGAGGTCTTCGCACAAGATGACCAGCGGGTCAACGGCGGCGCGGGCGCGGAAGTAGCGAAAGAGGTGCGCCTGCGCGGCGCGGCCGAACTCCGGGCTGCCCAGCAGACGGGCCACGGCCGGGCTGCTGTCGAAGTCGAAGCCGAGCCACTGGCCAACGATGGCCGCGGCATCGGCCAGCGCGCCGGCGTCGGCCAACGACTCGACGCGCCCCAGGGCAAAGCCGGCTCGGAACTTGCCCAGGGCGACCTCGGGCGGGTCGCTGTCCAGGATCTCGAAACGGTTAGCGAAGAGGTCATGGAACAGGCCAAAGGGGGTTGCGCTGGCCGCGGCGCGCCCCTTGTAATAGAAGACCTCCTCCGGCCGCAGCTCAACCCAGCTATCGAATTCGTATAGCAAGCGGGACTTGCCGATGCCCGCCTCGCCGATCACCGCCAGCAAGCGCGGCCAGCGCTCGGCCACGATGGCGGCAAAAGCCTCTTGTAGCACGCCCAGTTCCGTCTCGCGGCCGACCATGCGCGTCTCAATGCCCTCGATGCCGCGGGTGGCGACACGGAAGGCGCGCTGCTTGGCCGCCTGCACCAGATAGGCCGCCGGCAGCCCCACGCTTCGGGCGGCGCTTTCGGCCGGCTGCACGTCGAAGATGCCGCGCACTTGCCGGTAGGTCGCCGGGGAGATGACGATGCCATCGGCCGGCGCGGCGTGCTGCAGGCGATCGGCCAGGGTCACCGTTTCGCCTACGACCGTCGTCTCGCCGCCCGCGCCCACCGCGCCGGTGAGCGCCGGGCCGGTGTGGATGCCGATGCGCAGGCTAATGGGCGCGCGGTAGAGGCGACAGCAGGCCTCGGTGGCGGCGTGCATGGCCAGCGCGGCGTGGACAGCGCTCTCCGGGTCGTCCTCGCGGGCCACAGCGCCACCCCACACGGCGATGACGGCATCGCCGACATGCTTGTCGATGCGCCCGCCGTGGGCCAGGATGGCCGCATCGACGCCCTCCCAGAGCGTGTTGATGATCTGGGCCACCACCTCGGCGTCGCGCCCCTCTGATAGGGCGGTGAAACCGACGATGTCGCCGAAGAGCACTGTCACCTGCTTGCGGCGGCGGTCGGCCAGGGCAGCCGCCTCTAACGCGGCCAGGCGCTCGCGCATGGCCATGATGGCGGCATCGACAACGGCGTCGCCCAACAGGGGGCGCTGGTCGTTCAGGGTCAGCATGGCGTCGCGCAGGGCGGCGGCCTCGTCGGCGGGAACAAAGGGGGCAGATGTGGCGTCATCACTCATGGCGGGTAAGCGG
This sequence comes from Promineifilum sp. (SeqCode), assembly GCA_035372725.1. Classification (GTDB taxonomy): domain Bacteria; phylum Chloroflexota; class Anaerolineae; order Promineifilales; family Promineifilaceae; genus Promineifilum. Next base: position 667 of record DAOSMQ010000569.1, on the reverse strand, counting down.
TCTCGATGGTGGGGGATCTTTGCCTGAGCGTATTGTACCAGATTAGCCGCCGGCCGCATGGCCCCGTTTGTCAGTAGGGCTATTCCAAAGTCACTCCCGGCGCGCCGACCTGACAGGTGCGCGGCCACGAGTGGGCCTTTCACCAGCGAACGACCGGCCCCGCCCACATGTCAGGTCAATGGTCGTTAGACGACTTTGGCGAAGCCCCGCCGGCCGCAGGGCCCCGTTTGTCAGAACCCCTGACGGCGCTTATACTTAGACAGACGTCGGGGGCGCTGACTGCGAAAAACAGGCTGAGTCAGTACAGAGCGCCTGGAGAAGGAGCTGGCAATGAAGAACAATAAGAAGTTATGGGTGGCAACGCTGCTACTGCTGGTGGTAGTGGCACTGGCGGCCTGCGGCGGGGCGCAACAGGCGGCCGAACAGGCCGAAATCGCTGCCCCCGGCGACAGCCTCGTCAGTGGCACAGTGACTTATCTGGACCGCTCGGCGCTGCCGGCCGGCGCGATCATTACCGTGGAACTGGCGGACGTGTCTATCGCCGACGCCCCCGCGAACGTGCTGGCCACGCAGACGATCCCTGTCGGCGACCAACAAGCGCCGTTCCCGTTTGAACTGGCCTATGACCCGACGGCGGTCAACCCCGCCTCGCGCTACGTGGTGCAGG
>DAOSMQ010000568.1:0-1963 GCA_035372725.1 Promineifilum sp. (SeqCode) | reverse complement strand
TTAGCGTGGCCACGGGATGGGCGTAGTGCGGGTCGCGGTGCTCGCGGGCCAGGTCGTGGAGGTTGGTCAGGACAGCCTGGGTGCGTAGCGTGCGGCGACTGCGGCGGCGGCGCAGCCACGTCCAGACCAGCCCCCGCGCCGCGCCGAACAGCAGTGACAGCAGAACGATGACGCTGATCACCAGGACGACAACCGGGCCGGTGGACAGGCCCGTGCCCAGGCTGCTGATGAGCGCGCCGGCGACGCCGGCCAGCGCCCCGAACGCCGAGGCGACGACCAGCATGGTGCTCAGCCGGTCGGTCCACTGGCGCGCGGCCGCGGCCGGGGCGACGATGAGCGCGCTCATGAGCACGACGCCGACGGCTTGCAGGCCAATGACGATGCCGATGACCAGCAAAATGGTCAGCAGCGCGTCGAGAAGGGTCATGGGGTAGCCGAGGCTGGCCCCGAAGTCGCGGTCGAAGCTGAGCAGCTTGAACTCCTTCCAGAAGAGGGCCACAACCAGCAGCGCCGCGCCGCCGAACAGGGCCATGACGACCACGTCGCGGGTCAGCAGCGTGGCCGCCTGGCCGAAGAGGAACTTGTTCAGGCCGGCCTGGGCCGCCCTCGGGTTGCGTTGCAGGAAGGTCAACAGCAGCAGGCCAAAGCCGAAGAAGACGGACAGGATGACGCCCAGGGCGGCGTCTTCTTTGATGCGGCTATAGCGGCTGATAGCCAGCAGCAGGAAGGTGGCCGTGACGCCGGCCACGGCCGCGCCCAGCACCAGGGCCACGGGGGCCTTGCTGCCGGTCAGCATGAAAGCCAGCAGCACGCCGGGCAGGGCGGCGTGAGACATGGCGTCGCCCAGCAGGCTCTGGCGGCGCAACAGGGCGAAACTGCCCAGCGCCCCGGCGACAATGCCCAGCACGGCTGCGCCCAGGGCCACGGTACGGATGGTGTAGTCGAAGAGGAGACTATTCAGCAGATCCATGATGGCGCTCCTCAGCGGGCCGGGTTCTCGGCGCTGCGCGGGGCGACGGCCGGGCTGGGTTCGCTGTGGCCGTTGCCACCCAGGAAGCCGACACGGCCGCCATAAGCCCGGCGCAGGTTCTCCTCGGTGAAGACGACGCCCACCGGCCCCGCGGCGATGCGCCGGATGTTGAGCAACAGCACCCAGTCGAAATACTCCGGCACGGTCTGCAAGTCATGGTGGACGACAATGACGGACTTGCCCGCGCCGCGCAGCTCCTTGAGCAGTTCGACGATGGCCCGCTCGGTGGTCGCGTCGACGCCCTGGAACGGCTCGTCCATGAAGTACACCTGCGCGTCCTGGACGAGGGCGCGGGCCAGGAAGGTGCGCTGCTGCTGGCCGCCGGAGAGCTGGCTGATCTGCCGGTCGGCGTAGCGGGCCATGCCGACCTTCTCCAGCGCGGCCAGGGCGGCCTCGCGGTCGTCGCGGCTGGGGCGGCGCAGCCAGCCGAGACGGCCGTAGCGCCCCATCATGACCACGTCGAGGACGCTGGTGGGGAAGTCCCAATCGACGCTGCCGCGCTGGGGCACATAGGCGACCAGGCGGCGCTGTGTGGCATAGGGCGCGCCGAAGATCAGCGTCTGCCCGGCGACCGGCTTGATCAGGCCGAGGACGGACTTGATCAGCGTCGTTTTGCCCGCGCCGTTGGGGCCGACGATGGCCAGCAGCACGCCCGGCGGCACTTGCAGGTCGACGTCCCAGAGAACGGGCTTATCCTGATAGGCGACGGTCAGATCGGTGATGTCGATGGCGGGTAGGTTGGTCTGGTTGTTCATAGATGATGTCTCTTGATTAATCTCCCGGTGCGTCGCACTTTCTGAAGTGCGTCGCACCTTCTTGAGCGGCGTGTCCAGAAAGTGCCAGGCACTCCAGAAAGTGCCAGGCACTGCCGAGTCGGTCGGTGCGTCGCACTTTCTGAAGTGCGTCGCACCTTCTTGAGCGGCGTGTCCAGAA
>DAOSMQ010000567.1:0-1968 GCA_035372725.1 Promineifilum sp. (SeqCode) | reverse complement strand
CTCGGACAGGCGGAAGATGGTCGCCACCGTGTAGTCGCGACCGGGGTTGCGCAGCGTCGCCTCGCTGGTCGTCGCCGCCTCGTCCTGCCCGGCCAGGTCGATGGTGGCCACGTAGCGCTCGTCTGGCCGGGGGGCGCGCAGGCGAGCGTGGTCGCCGCCCATCAGGGCCAGCCGCCAGGCCGGGAAGAGGCCGCCGCGGCCGTCGTGTGGCTCCAGAAAGTACTCCGCGGCCACGATGGGGTGCTGCCGGCCATAGCGCCGCACCTGCTCGTCCAGGAACGCGCCGTAGGCGGCGTTTTCGGTTGCCACCGTCGCCGGGTCTACCAGGAAGACGCGCTGGACGCCGTCGGCGGCCGTGGCGCTTTCCAGTTCACCCTTCTTGACCCACAGAAAGTCGGTTGTCTGCCGCACTGTGCCCAGATAGACGGCGGTGGCGTTGTGGGCGGCGCGCATGGGCGTGAAGACCGATTCGATGTGGGCCGCGTCCTGGTCTTGGGCCTCGTCGATGACCAGCAGGTGGTCGGCCGTCTCGCCACGGCTGGCGGCGCGCGGGTGGCTGCTCAGGAAGACAACCGCCGCCCGGCCCAGGGTGTAGCGTGCCGGCCGCGCTTCCCGCCGCCACTGACTGCGTGTCCAGGGCGTGTCGAGGCGCTGCTCTAGCCGCCGCATCCCCCGCCCCAGACCGTCGCCGACCGCTCCGTAGACTATCTGGCCGCCTGCCCGCTGCAAAACGGTTAGCAGGTAAACGAGCAGTTGGGCTACGGCCTCGTTCTTGCCCGACTGGCGCGGGAAGACCAGCAGGAACTCGCGCCCGCGCTGGTTGAGCACCGAGTCGACCACGGCCCGCAGCGGCTCGACCTGGTAGTCATACAGCGGCAAACCGATGACGTGGCGCGAGAAGCGGCCGACATCGCCCAGCAGATAGGCCGCCGCCCGCGCCCTCTCGGCGGCGTCCCGCTCCCGGCTAGAGGTCGAGGCCATAGTCGGCTGCCACCTGATCCAGCGCCCCCTTCAGCCAGCCGCGCGCGTCGCCGCCCGCACCGGCCTGGTGGTTGAGCAAGTGGGCCACCGTCCGCGCGCCGGTGAAGACCAGGGCCGCCAGCCGGCGTGCCTCCTCCGGAGCCAGGGGCGGCTCGGCGTCGTCCCACAGCCGCAACAGGCGGTACATGACCAGGCGCACCTCCTGCAACTCGTGCTGCAAGTCAGGGGCCAGCCCCTCTAACTCCAGCACATCCAGCTCTTGCGGTAAGAGACCGGGCAAGTGTTGCTGCACGGGCACATCGGCCTCATCCGTCACCGCGCGGGTTCGGGCACGGCGGGCCGGGGCGCGCTGCGGCGCTGCCGGTGCTCCCTCCAACAGACGGGGCAAGGCTGGCTGTGTGGCCACGTCTGGATCGTTGGCCTGGGCGCGATGGCGGGCACAACGGGGCGGCTGGCTGTGGGGCCGGGCCGCGTTGCGGCAGGGCCGGCCGCGCCGAGTGAGAGCTTCACAGTGAACGCTAGTTGTCATAACACATTCCTCCAGGGCACATGTTTGCAAGCATCCTAGCACAGCCGTTCTACCTGCCGCTGTTCGATTTTAGAAATCGGGGTTGTCTCGCGGGCGCAAAAGGTGACGGCCAGACGCTTTGGGCGTACAGTACTTGCTAGAGTCATTCTGTCTCACCCGCCTGTAGATGCCGGTGCGGCGTCCGCTGCCGCGGATGCGGGCGAGTACCTGCTGGAGTGATTCTTGGGCACTTACTTGGAGGTTCGTCATGCGAGGCAAAGTAATCTTTCTGATCCTAGGGCTGCTGCTCGTCGCCAGCCTGGTAGCTCCGACCACCCACGCGGCCGACATCCGAAGCGGCGAGCGGGTCATCATCGCCGCCGATGAGGTCATCGACGACGATCTGATCGTCAGCGCCCAGTACATCGAGGTCAATGGCACGGTGACCGGTGATCTGGTGGCCACGGGCACGATTATCG
>DAOSMQ010000566.1:0-1976 GCA_035372725.1 Promineifilum sp. (SeqCode) | reverse complement strand
CGCGAGGCGTTCGCCCAACTGGTCACCGAGCGCATTGCCGGCCACCCGCGCATCACTCTCGTCCACGAAGAGGTAACCGCCCTGCCCGACGGCCCAGCTATTATCGCTACCGGCCCGCTGACCTCGCCAGCGCTGGCCGAGGTTATTGGCCGACTCAGCGGGCAGGACTACCTTTACTTTTACGATGCTGTCGCTCCCATTGTCCAGGCGGAGACAATCGACATGACCATCGCTTTCCGCCAATCGCGCTACGACCGCGGCGAGCAGGAGGAAGGCGACTATATCAACTGCCCGATGACGCGCGAGGAGTACGAGGCCTTTGTCGATGCCCTGCTGGCGGCCGAGACCATCGCCCTCAAGCAGTTCGAGCGCGAAGACGCCCACTTCTTCGAGGGCTGCATGCCCGTCGAGGCGCTGGCGCGTCGCGGGCGCGAGGCGCTGGCCTTCGGCCCATTGCGGCCGGTGGGCCTGCTCGACCCGCGCACGGGCAAACGGCCCTACGCCGTCGTCCAGTTGCGGCAGGACAACCTCATCGGCTCGCTCTATAACCTGGTTGGCTTCCAGACCAATCTGAAGTGGCCCGACCAGAAGCGCGTGCTGCGGTTGATCCCCGGCCTGGGGGCGGCCGAGTTCGTCCGCTATGGCCTGCTGCACCGCAACACCTACATCAACGCCCCGGCCCTTTTGCAGCCGACGCTCCAGTATCGCAACCGGGCCGACCTGTTCTTTGCCGGGCAGATCGTCGGCGTGGAGGGCTACGTCGGCAACGCCGCCACGGGGCTGCTGGCCGGCGTCAACGCCGCCCGGCTGCTGACCGGCGGCCACCCGCTCATCTTGCCGCCGGCGACGATGCTCGGCGCGCTGTGCCACTATGTCACCCACGCCGCCGTGAAGGACTTCCAACCGATGAAGGCCAACTTCGGCATCCTGCCGCCGCTGCCGCCGCGGCCGGGCAAGGAAGACCGCGGCCATCTCTATGCCGACCGCGCCCTGACCGCCCTGCGCCGCTTTGCGCGCGCGCATGGCCTGCGGTACGATGGGAGCCTGGCTGCACCGGAGGCACATGTGCCCTCTCCCTAACCCTCTCCCAAAGGGCGAGGGGATAGGAGGCCCTCTCCCTGACCTTCTCCTAAGGGGCGAGGGAACGGCCAGCAGGGGGAGTGTGCCCGTTGTCCAGTTGTACCGTCACCGAGTAACCACAAGAGAGCGTCATGGAAATTCCAATTGAAACCACCATCACTACGGTCACCGTCTACCCTGACCGGGCGCGCGTGACCTGCCGCGGCCGGGCCGAAGTCGCGCCCGGTCAGCACCAACTCATCGTCGGCGAGCTGCCGCTGGCGCTGGAGCCGGAGTCGGTGCGCGTCGGCGGCGCGGGCACGGCCCGCGTGCAACTGCGCGGCGTCGACGTGCAGCGCCGCCACTATGCCCAGGCCCCCGCGGCCAATGTGTTGGCCCTGGAAGAACAGATCAAGGGACTTCAGGACGAACTGCAAGGTCTGGATGACCGGCAAGCGGTCAAACAGGCGTCGATTGGCCATCTGGACGGTCTGCGCAAGGCGACGACCGAGTATGCCTGGGGGCTGGCCCGCGGCCGCAGCACGGCCGACAACCAGGCCGCGCTGATGCGCTTCTTTGAGGAGGAGGACACCCGCCTGCGCGCTGACCTGCGCGCCCTGGGGGGCGAGGGCCGCAGCCTGCAAGAGCAGTTGGACAAGCTTCGGGCCGAGCTAGATCAGCTTCATTCCGCCCGGCCGCGCCAGCGCTTTGAGGCCCGTGTCGAGGTCGAGGTGCTGTCGGCCGGCGAGTTTGCCGTCGAAGTGACCTACGTCGCCGGCCGGGCCGGCTGGCGTCCGCTGTACGACATGCGCCTGGAACAGCCGCAGACCGCCGGCGGCGCGGCCAGCGTGGCTCTGACGGCTCTGGCGGAGATCACGCAGAACACGGGCCAGGACTGGCGCGGCGTCGGCCTGACC
>DAOSMQ010000565.1:0-1978 GCA_035372725.1 Promineifilum sp. (SeqCode) | reverse complement strand
GGGGCACCAGGATGAACAGGGCGCTCAGCGTCGCCGTGACGACGATGACGGCGAAGAGGATGATGATGGCCTCCATGCTGGTGCGGTAGACGCCGCTGCCGCTGAGGGCCGGGTCGAGCAGGTGGCCCAGCAGAATGAGGTTGAAGAAGAACGGCCGGTTGTCGGTCGCCGGGGAGATGTCGAGCGGGTAGGCGCGGATGAAGGCATCGTGGTCGGCGTCGGTGATGAACTGGCCGACTTCCTCCACCGGAGCCAGCCCCGGCGCATAGAGCACCTCGTAGCCATAGGCCGCGGCCACCTCCTGCAGGTGGGCTACTTCCGCGGCCGTGAAGGGCTGCCGTTTGAAGAGCGTCGTCGAAAGGCCCTCGGTCTGGGCGGTGGCGCGGTTGGGCATGGCGATGACGGCGACGTGGCCGCGCGGGTCGGCCACGCCGGCGGTCTGCCAGCCAGCCATGCCCGTGGCCACCAGCCGCAGCGTCTCCGCCGGGCGACCGGGCAGGTACCAGCGCGAAATACTCAGGATGCCGTCGTCGCTGAGGTGGTCGAAGTAGCCGGCGAAAGCCTCGCGCGTGTAGAGGCTGTTCTCGCTGAGGGCGAACGCGCCGGAGCCGCCGGCCGCCCACGTGTCGATGAGCGACGCCTGGATGATGTCGTAGCGGTCGGCGCTGCGGTCGATGGTGCCGCGGGCGTCGGCGACGACGACCTCAACATCGGGCCGGCTGTAGAGGTTGCCGGCGAACTCGGCGAAGGGGCCGCGCACGGCCTCGATGACCGCCGGGTTGACCTCGACGGCCGTGACGTGGGGCGCGCCGGAGGCCAGGGCGGTCAGCACGTCACGGCCGCCGCCGGGGCCGATGACCAACGTTTGCGGCGCGTTGCTGAGCTGGTAGGCGATGGCTGTCAGGTCGAAGCGCAGGAAGTCCACCTGGGCCAGGTCGCCGGTGAAGCGCTGGATGGGCGTGCCGGCCACGGCGTCGATGAGCAGCAGGGCGTGCTGCCACAGCCCGCCGGCGGCCACGGCCTCGTCCCACTTGACCGGCGACACGCCCCAAAAGAAGGGGTAGTTCTCTGGCTCATAGACCGTGACGCGGGAATGGATGTTCCAGCGTTCATAGACGATGGGTGGCTCCGCGCCGCCGGCCTTGTTGACGACGATGCGCAGCCAGGGCGCGGCCACGTTGCTGGCCAGCAGCCCGGCGGTGAAGAGCAGCGCCAGCCCGGCGGGCACGAGCCGCTGTCGCCTCTGACCCAGAACGAACGCCGCCGCGGCCAGGGCCAGGACGACGCCGACGAGCAGCAGGGCATTGACGCCGCCCAGCCGCGACAGGGCGGCGACGCTGAGCAGGCAGCCCACGGCCGCGCCGATCAGGTCGGCAGCGTAGACGCGCCCGGCATCGCCCGGCCAGCCGGCCAGCGACAGGGCCAGCACCGAGCCGGACAGAAAGAAGGGCAGCGACAACAGAACGTAGATCAGCGCCAACCAGCCCAGCTGCTCGAAGGAGAACGCCCCGGCGCGGTTCATCAGCACCGGCCGGAAAGGGATGCGCAGGTAGGCCATGAAAACGATGGGCACGGCCACGGCCAGGGTGGCGGCGGCCCGGCCGATCCATAGCCGCGCCGACTCCGGTTCGCGCAGGCGGGGGAAGAAATAGAGCACGACTCCAGCCGTGGCGCTGCCCATGAGGGCCATCGAGATCGCCAGGAAGGCGAAGTGGTACCACATCGTCACGCTGAAGATGCGGGTCAGGATGACTTCCAGCGCCAGCGCGCCCATGCTGATCAGGAAGATGCCGGCCAGAAGGTGTCGCGTCGTTTTCATCGGTGGTGTGAACCCTCGCGGAAAGCATCCCGGCGCGGCCGCGCGTGACGGCCATTCGCCGCGTAGCGGGATTGTAGCCCCGCGCGGCGGCGGCGTCACCTGATGTCAGTCCGCGCGATAGACCGACGTCCCGCCGACGAACGTCTCCACGACGCGCAG
>DAOSMQ010000564.1:0-1985 GCA_035372725.1 Promineifilum sp. (SeqCode) | reverse complement strand
CCCGGCAGACGATGGTCAGGATGCGCCGCACCGCTTCGTCGAGGATTTCCTCGTCCAGGTCGCCGTTGCGCACCGCCTCGACGACAGCGTTGACGCGCGTGGGTTTGGGGCCGGGCATCTCCAGGTCTAGTCCGGCTTTCAGAGCCGCCACCCGATTGTGGACCGCGCCCCAGTCGGAGACGACAAAGCCCTCGAAGCCCCACTCACCTTTCAGCACCTCGGTTAGCAGCCATTGATTTTCGGAGCCATAGCGGCCGTTGAGCCGGTTGTAGGCGCACATGACCGTCCACGGCTTGGCTATGGTAACGGCCCTCTCGAACGCGGGCAGATAGATCTCGCGCAGGGTGCGCTCGTCCACCACGGCGTTGACCGAGAAGCGCTCGCACTCCTGATTGTTGGCGGCGAAGTGCTTGAGCGATGTGCCGACGCCCTGGCTCTGAATACCCTCAATGAGGCCAACGGCCATCTCGCCGGCCAGATAGGGGTCTTCGGAGAAGTACTCGAAGTTGCGGCCGCAAAGGGGCGAGCGCTTCATGTTGGCTCCCGGGCCGAGGACGACGCCCACGTTCAACGCCAGTGCCTCCCGGCCCAGCGCCTGTCCCATCTCGCGCAGCAGGGCCACGTCCCAGGTAGCCGCCAGGCTGGAGGCCGTGGGGAAACAGGTCGCCGGCATGCTGTGGATGCTCATCGACTGAACGTCGGGCACGCGACGGATGCCATGTGGGCCGTCGGACACCAGCAATTCCGGGATGTCGAGGCGTTTGACCGGCGTTGTCGTCCAGGCGCTGTCGCCCGTGCACAGCGCCGCTTTTTCTTCCAGGGTCATCTGGGCAATAAGGGATTGAATGTTAGTCATGACTGACTCCTTCTACTGCTCCGAAAGGTATGAACTTCAGGGGCATGATTTCACAGATGGTAGATGATGGAAAAAACAGGTTTGTCGTGAAACCCGCGGCAAAGATGCTCTTCCCCAGGACTTCGTGTTAATGGCGGGATGCCATCCCGCCCCTACAATTACTGAGACTGAAAAGAATCGTAGACCGAGCGCACGCGCAAAGCGGCCGCGGCCCTTTGGCCGTCCCAGCCCGCGGGCAGCGGACAGCTGACGGTGACGGCGCGGCCGGCCGGCAGGTCGAAGTAGTTGTCGCTGAAGACGACGTCCGCGCCATCGAGCGACACCTCCACCAGCCGCGCCAGCGAGCGGCCCCGCAGAGTAATGCGCAGACCCGCCCCGTCGCCGGCGCATGTGGCGGCGATGCGCGGGTCGGCCAATTCCAGATGCTTTGTGACGGCGAAAAAGGCCGTCTGCCGGGCGACGGGCTGCTCGTCGCGCCACAGTTCGGCCACGAAGACGAGCGACCGGCGGTTGGCCTCGGTCACGTGGGCGACCAGATCGAGGGCTTTCACCGTCGTCGTGGCCAGCGGCGCGGCGGCCACCGGTTCCTCGCCCGCCGCCAACACCGCGCCGTCCAGCGTCTCCAGCGACCAGCGCGCACAGCCGTCCCAGCGCTCCGGCCGGTCGTTGGTCACGCTAATGGCCTGCCGCGGCGGGTCGTCCTCGATGGACAACAGCACGGGCGCGTAGAAGCGCCGGGCGGCGTAGTGAAGCGCCTTCCAGCGGCCGAAGTAGTCGAGGCTCGACCACGACGCCACCGGCCAGCAGTCGTTCAATTGCCAGTAGAGCGTGCCAGCCACGCGGTCGCGGTGGCGTCGCCAGTGCTCCACGCCATAGCGGATGCCCTCCGCCTGCAACACCATGCTCAGGTAGACCAGCGCGTCGAAGCCGTCGGGCAGCCGGAAGGTATCCAGCATTTGCCCGACCATGAGGCTATTGCCGCTGGCGTTCTTCTGGTGCTGCTCCATGACATAGGCGGTCATGTTCCAGTCGGCCTCAGCGGCGTAGGTGCGGATGGTGGCCAGGGGCGGCAGTGCCTGGAAGCCGAACTCGGACATGAAGCGCGGATACTGGTCGCGATAGGCGGTAA
>DAOSMQ010000563.1:0-1988 GCA_035372725.1 Promineifilum sp. (SeqCode) | reverse complement strand
TGTATCATAAATGCCTGTTAATTTGTTAATGTCCTAAAGCCTATGACCACTACAAACATGCCATCCACGCCAACGCCGGACGTGCGCGTCGTCGCCGGCATGGCCGCGGCAGCCGGGTACGTCGTCGCCGCGCTACAGGCGGCGCTGTCTGACGGCGCGGTGGCCACGCTGGTGCTGGCCGGCGGGACGACGCCGCTGCCGCTCTACGCCCGCCTGGCCGAGGCGACCGATCTCGACTGGGAGCGCATCCACGTCTTCTGGGGCGACGAGCGCCTGGTGCCGCCCGACGACCCCGGCAGCAACTACGCCGCCGCCCACGAGGCGTTGTTGCGCCATGTGCCCCTGCCGGAGGCCAACATCCACCGCATCAAGGGTGAACTGGAGGATGTCGCCGCGGTGGCCGACTACGCCGAGCAGTTGCGCGGCTTCGCCCAGCGCTACGACGCCGGCTGTCCGTCGCCGTGGCCGCGCTTCGACATCGTTCTGCTGGGGTTGGGCGCGGACGGGCACACGGCGTCGCTGTTCCCCGGCTCGCCGGCGGCCTGCGTCGTGCCGGTCATGGCCGTGACCGCGGACTACGACGGCCGCCCCGCCCAGCGCGTCACCCTGACGCCCATCGTCTTCAACCACGCCCGGCGGGTGGCCTTCCTGGTCAGCGGCGCGAACAAGGCCGCCGCCGTGGCCGCCGCCCTCGGCCCGGAGCGCGACCCGGAACGTTATCCCGCGCAGCGTATGGAGCCGGAGGGGGAGTTGGTGTGGTTCGTGGACGAGGCCGCCGCGGAGGGGCTAGGGGCTAGGGGCTAGGGGCCAGGGCTTTGCCAAAGACACCCCCGGCGCACCGACCTGACAGGTGGGCGGCCACGCATGGGCCTTTCCAGAGAACGACGGGCCGCTCACCTGTCAGGTCAATGGTCGCGAGACGACTTTGGAAAAACCCTGGGGATAGGGAAGAGCCTTCTTCCCCTGGAACCTGCTCCCTAGCCCCTATCTCCAGCCGCGCCGACGGCTGAGGCCGCGGGCCGCCCACAGCCCGCCGATGACCACGGCCGGCAGCCCGACGACGATGGCCAAATAGGCCAGGTCGTAGCGGAAGGGGTTGCCGCCCAGGGTCACCGGCCAGCGATTCTCCGTCACAAAACCGGGGAAGAACGCCGCCCCCGGAGCGAGGGACAGACTATACTCCACGCCATCCACCCAGACATACAGCATCGGCGCCACCATCGCCGCGATGTAGCGCACCTCGATACGACGCATCCGCCCATCGGTGAAAACGCCGGGCACGAGTATTTCTGGCTTTTGGCCGTTCTCGCCACTGGCGGGCGTGCGCAGGCGGATGATGAGCGCGTCCTTCTCCTGGCCCAGGGTCACGTTGCGGTGCTCGGCGTCGGCCGAGATCGAGATGATCCGCGCCGGGCCGCGCTGCGCCGGGTCGGTTGTGGCCACAGTCGTACTGATCCAGATGCTATGGCAGAGACGGGCATACTTAGAGAACTCGCTGAATGGCTCAGTTGTGGTCAGCCACTCGCCCGGCCCAAGTAGCACGCCCTGGCCATCCTGTTGAGTGGACGACCCTTCGCTCCAGTCAAGCGCTGGATAGTTGAAGTCCTCAAAAGTGTCCACGTAGGGCGCTTGCCCGTCAAAATCGTACCCGGCCCAGCTGACCACATCGCTATCACAGTAGGCCGTGAAATACAGATTGTGTACCTTCCCGCTCCATTGCCGCTTGCCCACCGCCTCGTTGCCGACCACCAGCGGGAAGGACGTGTCCCAGTTGTCCAGGAAAACGCTGCGACCCAGGTGGGCCGTCAGCAGTGCCGCGCCGAGGGCATAGAGGGCCAGGCCGACGAGCACGTTGCGCCAGGTGAGGACCCGCTCCAGAGCGCGCCCGACGCCCATCGCCCAGGCATTGAACAGCGCCGCGCCCAGCAGCGCCCCCAGCCCGTTGGCGATGACGTCGGCCAGCGACGGCACGCGCTCCGGCAGGAAGA
>DAOSMQ010000562.1:0-1996 GCA_035372725.1 Promineifilum sp. (SeqCode) | reverse complement strand
CTGCTCGGTGGACCTTTGATACCCCCCGATTTTTGCGCAAAATTAGGGTGTCAGGTCGGTGCGGCGGACAACTGTCCACGGCCCACTATGCCGCTATAATGACGGCATGGTGCCCACAAAATTGGACACGCGGCGACCGGGGCGAGCGGCCGTCGCCCGCGTCTGGCTGGCGGCGGCGGCGCTGCTGTTGTTCTTCTTCCTGGCCGTCAATAGCCTTGTCGGCGACAGTCCGACGATGGACGAGCAGAACCACATCGCCCGCGGGCTGGCCTTCCTGCGCACCGGCGACCCGCGCCTCAGCCTGGAGCACCCGCCGCTCATCAATGCCCTCAGTGCTTTGCCGCTACTGACCATGCCGGAGTTGCGCCTGCCCACCGACCATGCCAGTTGGGAACGGCGCGAAGGCTGGTATGAGTTCGCCGACCTTTTCCTGTGGCAATACAACCACGACGTTGGCCGGATCGTTTTCCTGGCGCGGCTGCCGGTGGTCTTCCTGCTCATGGGTCTGGCCTTGACTGGCTACCGCTACGCGCGGGCGCTGTGGGGCGCGGCCGCCGGGCTGCCAGCGCTGTGCCTGCTGCTGTTCGAGCCGAACCTGCTGGCCCACGGCCGCTATGCCACCACCGACATGGGCGGCACGCTGTTCACCTTTCTGGCCACGGCCCTGCTGTGGCGCTTGTGGCAGGAGCCAGAGCGCTGGAACTGGCGGCGCTGGGCCTGGGCAGCGCTGGCGGTCGGGCTGGCCGTCGGCAGCAAGATGACCGCGCTGGGCTTCGTGCCCATCTGGGTGGTGCTGGCCCTTCTGCCGCTCTACCCCGTGGGCGGGCGCGGCCGGGTCTGGCCGGCCGGGCGGCGGCTGGCGCAACTGGCCGCGGCGGGGCTGGTCGCTCTGGTCGTTCTCTGGGCCATCTACGGCTTCCAGTGGGGCAACTTCCTGTTCATCTCGCCCGCGCTGCAACCGCTGAACACGGCCGCAGGGCCAATGCCGACCTTCTGGGCCGGCGTGGAGCAGATCGCTCGCCTGGGCGGCGCCGGGCGCGCGCAGTCGTTTCTGCTGGGCCGCTTTTCGGATAGCGGTTTCGTGGCCTACTTTCCGGTGGCCTTTGCCGTCAAGACGCCGCTGGTGTTGCTGGCGGCCATTCCTCTGGCGGCCGTCTGGCTGTTGGGCGACGCTCGCACGCGCCGCCGGGCGCTGTTCCTGTTCGCGCCGGCGTTGCTCTACTTCGCCCTGACAATGGTCAGCGCGCTCAACATTGGCTATCGCCACGCCCTGCCGGCGCTGCCCCATCTGCTGGTGCTTGTTGCCGGGCTGGCCGCGCCGGAGGCGACCGGGCGGCGGCTCTTTGGCAGCGCGGCGCTGGGGGCGCGGCGGCTAGTGGCGGCGACCGTGGCTGTGGTCATCGGCGTAGCCCTGTGGATCCATCCCCACTACCTGAGCTACTTCAACCTCGCCGCTGGCGGCCCGGCCAACGGCTACCGCGTCCTCATCGACAGCAACGTCGATTGGGGGCAAGACCTGCTGCGCTTGCAGCAGTGGATGGCCGAGACGGGTACGGCCAGCGTGCGCCTGGGCTGGTTCGGCACGGCCGATCCCGGCTACTACGGCCTGGCCTACGAGCCGCTGCCTGGCATCGGCCGCGATACCTTCTTCCGGCTGTGGTGGGCGCTGCCCTTCAACCCGCAGCAGCCGGAGCCGGGCGTTTACGCCATTAGCGCCACCAGCCTGTGGGAGACGCCGCTGCGGCCGGAGGAAAAGCGCGTCTATGCCTGGTTCCGCGCCCATGAGCCGTCGGCCCGCGTCGGCTATTCCATCCTCATCTACGATGTCCCCTGAACGAGCTTCCCTTGCCGGGTGGCGGCCGTCGCCGCGGCGCTGGTTGCTGGCGGCGCTGCTCGTCCTGCTGCTGGCCGCGGCCTTCCGGCTGGTGGCCCTGCCCAACGTGCCGCCGGGCCTGGCCCAGGACGAGATTCTCGACGCCGACATCGCCCTCTTCAT
>DAOSMQ010000561.1:0-2003 GCA_035372725.1 Promineifilum sp. (SeqCode) | reverse complement strand
TCCGCAGCCGTTAGATCAGGTCGGTCTGGGCGTCGCCATTTCGGCCGTGGCCGCCGTGGCCAACTTCCTCGTGGCCCGGGTGCTGATGCGCGCGGGCAAACGCCATCGCTCCGCGGCGCTGACGGCCGACGCCCACCACCTTTTGACCGACGTGTGGACATCGCTGGGCGTCATCGTCGGCGTGGGACTGGTGGGCCTGACCGGCGTGCTGTGGCTCGACCCGATCATCGGCCTGGTGGTGGCCGCGCAGATCATCTACACTGGCCTTAAGCTTATCCGCGTGGCGTTCAATGGGCTGTTGGACGCCTCGCTGCCGGCCGATGAGCTGGCCGCCGTCACCGCTATTCTGGAGCGGTATGAGCCGGAGGGCGTCGCTTACCATGCCCTGCGCACGCGGCAGGCGGGCGCGCAACGCTTTGTGTCTTTCCACCTGCTTGTGCCCGGCTCGTGGAGCGTCCAGGAGGGGCACGAGATGCTGGAACGGATCGAGCGCGACATCCGCCGCAAGCTGGATCCGGTCAGCGTCACCAGCCACCTGGAACCGCGCGAGGACCCTGTCTCGCTCGATGATGATCCGCTCTTCCGCGAGGATTGACTAGCCAGGGTGCAGGGCGCGGTAGAGGAACAGCCCCGCCGCGCCGCCAGCCAACACCAGCAGCAACCCGGCCAGGCTGCCCAGGCCGGCAAGCGTCCCCGCGCCGGGCATATCCAGAACGTAGTAGTTATAGAGCAGCAGCCCGCCGACCAGCCCCCACAGCAGCCGGCCGACCCGCTGTGTCAGGGGCGGCTGCGCGGGCCGGTCGAGAACCACGGCCGCCAGCCCGACAGCCAGCAACCCGCTGAGCACGGCCAGCAGCGTGCGCGCTTCCGACAAGCCGATCAGCCAGCCCGGCTCTTCCGTCGGGCCGGGCCGCGGCGGCGTAGCCGTCGGCAACTGGGGTGGGGGTGTTTCTGTCGGTTCGGGGGTGGGCGTGGCAGTGGGCTCGGGCGTCGGTGTGTGCGTTGGCGCGGCCGTCGGCACGATGATGGCCAGTTGCGCGTCGTCCTCAATGACGATATCCACTTCCTGCGACACAGTGGCGTCGCCCGACTCGGCGGTGATGCGGAACTGCCCCGGCCCCATACTGGCGTCGAGCACGTAGTCGAGTTGGGCAATGCCGTTGGTCGTCGGCCGGTCGCCCAGAACGGTCACTGTGCCCTGGACGCGGTTGCGCAAGATGAAGCGCACCAGCGTGCCGTCGGGGACGGGCCGGCCATTGCGGTCGAGGATCGTCCCTGTTTGCAGCCGTAATGTGTCGCCGATGGCGGAGGCCAACGGCTCCTGGCGCGAAGGCGCTTCGATCTGCTCGCCGATGACGAAGAACAGTTCGATCACCTGGTCGGCGGCCGGCTGCGTCTGGGTGAAGAGGTCATACTGAATGCCCTCCACGCTGACCGGCGGCGCGCCGAGGAGGGGCGATTCCAGGAAGAGCGCCCGCGCGGCGGCATCGACAAACGCCTCAGTGTGGCTATAGATGGCGTAGTAGGCGCTCAGCTTGCTGATCTCGGTGCTATCCAGAAAGTAAGGCGCGTCGAAGGCCAGGACGACGACCTCGCTCTGGCTGGCCAGGTCGGGCCGCTGGGCCAGGAAGCGGTTCAGCGCGCCGGAGTCCGGCCCGCCGGCGCTCTCCCCAGCACTCAGCAGGGCGAACACGAGCCAGTCGGCCTCGCGCAGAGCCTCCTGGACGCGATAGTCGGCTGGCAGCGTCACCGTTGGCTCCGGCGTGCCCGGCGCCGACGTGGCTGCGTCGCCGGTTGCGGCGGGGGGCGCGGTCGGCTGGGGGATTGGCTCTGTGCCCGCGTCCAGGTAGTCGTTCAGGTCGGCGAATGAGAAGCTGGTGATGTTGTCGGGGCGCACCTGGCCGCTGCCGTTCGGGCCATAGATGGCCAGGATACGTTCCTGTAGCGCCGTTTGCGAGAGCAGGGGCACAGGCTTGCAGGTCGAACAGGGCTGCGCCGTCTGG
>DAOSMQ010000560.1:0-2003 GCA_035372725.1 Promineifilum sp. (SeqCode) | reverse complement strand
ACGGACTTGTGCGCCGTACTTGTACGCCGTACTTGTACGCCACACCCGCTGCGGTTATATTCCTTACTAAATGTCTTGTCGGCTATAATCGACGGTCGATAGCGCTTGCTGTCTGTCCGACCGAACAGTGAAGTATAGCCACAAATTCGGCCAAGTCAATCCGGGAATGCAGCTTTCATGAGCGATCAAACGATGACAGCGGAACGGTTCTACACTGACGTGATGCAGCAGGGCCAGCTGCGCACGTTGGGCCACGCCCAGCGCCTGACTGGCGCGGTGCTGCACACGTTGGGCTTCAACCTCAGCGGCGGCCTCAAGCGCGCCCTGGCGCGCGTCCTGCCGCCGGTGCTGGCCCACGAATTGACGCGCGGTTGGCGCTTGCTCCACTTTCGCAACACGCGCATCTCGCTGGAGGACTTCGCCGCCGACGTGGGCCTTCACAGCGGCAACACTGACCCTCTCTACAACCGGATGGCCACGGCGGCCGTCTTCGGTCAGATCAAGCGCCTCATTGACAACGATCTGAGCCGCAAAGTGGCCAAGGACCTCAGCCCTGAAGTTCGCGAGCTTTGGAACAGCGCGTAGGTCTGCCACGTGGGGCGGCGCGGCCGTGCTGGCCCTCTGGCTCCTGGCACTGAGCGCGGCCTGCGCGCCCTTGCCGGCTGCCGTCGCGCCCGCGCCGGCGGTCACGCCGGTCGCTGTGCCCATCACCCTTGTCGCCGACGGGCAGAGCCGCGCCCTGCTGACAACAGCCCGCTCCGTCGGCGAGGCCCTGGCGCAGGCGGGCATCGAAACTAGTCCGGCCGACGAGATCGACCCGCCCGTGGCCACGCCCCTGATCGTTGACGCCGCGGCCACGCCCCTGACCATTACCATCGTCCGGGTGACGGAGACGACCGAAGTCATCCCTGAAGCCATCCCCTTCGGCCGCCAGATCGTCCGCAGCGCCGAACTGTCACCCGGCGACCCGCCGCGGCTGCTGCAAGCCGGCCGGCCCGGCCTGCGCGAGGTGACTGTGCGCATCGTCTACCACGACGGCCTGGAGGTCGAGCGCTGGCCCACGGCCACGACCGTCGTCGAACCGGCGCAAAACGAGGTCGTCATGATCGGCGTCATCGCCGCCAGCGACCGCATGACCTTTGCCGGCACATTGGCCTACATCGACGACGGCCGGGCTATCCTGCTGGAGGGGGCCACCGACGCGCCACGCCAACTGGCCATCGAGGGCGCGCTCGACGGCCGTGTCTTCCAGTTATCGCCGGCCGGCGACTACCTTCTCTATACAGCCGCTGCTGCGAAGGACGCGGACACATTTCGCAATGAGCTATGGGTCTTGCCCACGGCCGCCGGCGGCATTGCTCAGCCCCTCAACATCGAGAACGTCCTCTGGGCCGGCTGGGACCCCACGGCGACGCCGCCGCGTATCGCCTACACCACCGCCCGCTCGACCACCTTGCCGCCCGGTTGGGAAGCCAGCAATGACCTGTGGCTGCTGGAGGTAACGCTGGACGCCAACCAGCCCGCGCCCGTCCGGCTGGTCGAGAGCTATCCGGCCGCCTACGCCTGGTGGGGCGGCGTCTACAACTGGTCGAACGACGGCCGGCTGGCCTACGCCTTCGCCGATGAGGTCGGCGTTCTGACCATGCCCACGGCCGAGGAGGCGGCGGCGCTCGACCCGACGACGGCCGCGCCCGCCCGCGCCGTGCTGCACGAGTTCGCTGAATTCAACACCGGCGGCGACTGGGCCTGGCTGCCGGCGCTGAGTTGGTCGGCCGACGGCCGGCTGCTGGCCTTTACCGACCACGCCGCGGCCACAGGCGCGGCGCGCGAACGCTTCGACCTCTACTTGGCCGACGTGGTCGCCGGCAACCAGGCCACTCTCGTCGAGGACATCGGTATCTGGGCCGCGGCGCAGTGGTCGCCGGCGGCGACGCTGCCGGCGCAACAGTTGGCCACGCTGCGGGCCATCGACCCCGAGGCGGGCCAGGATGGCAGCTATGCCC
>DAOSMQ010000559.1:0-2008 GCA_035372725.1 Promineifilum sp. (SeqCode) | reverse complement strand
GGCCGCCGCGCCAACGCAAATCTCTGCCCAGCTCGCCGCGCCGTCGGCCACGACCGTCTCGGCCAGGTTGTCGGCCGTCACGGCGATGGGCGACAGGCGGATGAACGGCACCTCGCCCGCGCCATTATCGATCGCCCGCGTGGTCAGCGAGACGATCTCGTCGCCGTTCAGCACGGCCAGGGCTGCCTGGCAGGCCGCGCCAATCAAGGGCTTGGCCGGCTCGTAGATAGTCAGCGTCTGCTGCTCGGCCAGGATACGTTGCAGCGCGGGCACGGTTGCGCCGCGGCCGGTCAGGCGCACGGGGTCGAGGCCCGCGGCGCTAACAGCAGCGGCGGCGGCGCCGGCCAGAACGTCGTCCGTGGCCAACACGGCCCCCACCGGCGCATCCCCGGCCAAGAGCGTGGCCAACTCCGCCTGGGCCGCGGTCGCGTCGGCCACGGTCAGGTCGGCCAGAAGTGTCCATTGCCCCGCGCTGACATACGGCTCCACCACCGCGCGCAGCCCCTCGGCTACCAGCAACGCCGTGTCGTCGCCGGCCGGCCCGGCCAGTACGACGACATTGCGGCGGGCCACGGGCAGGGCACGCACGAACGGGGCCAACGTCTCGCCCATGAGACGGCCCACAGCCAGGGGATCGAAGCCGATGTAGAGATCGGCTCCCGGCCCGCCGGTGGTCAAACGGTCATAGTCGATCACCTTGATGCCCTCAGCGCGCGCCGTGGCCAGCACAGCCGCGCCGGCCTCGTTGCTGACGTGGGCCAGCAGCAGCACCCTGGCCCCCGCGGCGATGGCCTCGGCCGCCTGTGCCGCCTGTGTAGCCGGGTCGCCGCCGGCGCTGTAGAGCGTGAAGACGGCGCCGGCGTCGGTCAGGCAGCGCTCGAAGGCGGGCCGGTCGACTGACCCCCAACGCGAGTCAAGCGCGTCGTCGGGCAGCAAAACGGCAATGCTGCCGGGGAGGGGAGTGGGTTCATTAATTGCCCCCGCCGGCGTGGCCGCGGGCACGATGAGCGTTGGCGCCGTGGTCGCCGGGCTGCCTGGGCCGCGACAACCGGCGGCCAACAAGGCCAGAGCCAACCACAGCCAGACCTGTCGCCGGCGGCCGGTGGGGCGGAGTGGAATGATCGTCAGCATCGTCAACCTCCTGGGGCGGGCGGCCCGCTGGGTGTAAAGGCTAGAAGATAAGGAGAGGTACATTTATGAGTATATTTCATGTCGCCGCGTTGACACCCTATGGGCCATATGTTAGAGTAATTCCGGTAACTGTTGCGCTGTCAACTGATTGTCATCCATGCAGTGCACACTAGTAGGCAAGCTATGACCGGCCGGGAGCATCTGTACGACTTGATCAAGGAGTCCTTTTTACTGCTGGATTTCGGCGATCGCACGCTCTTTGAGCGCTATGGTCTGTCGGTCTCGCGCTACTACGCCCTCCACCACATCGCCGGCAATCCTGGTCTGTCGCCCAGCCGCCTTAGCCAGTTGATGTTCTGCGATAAAAGCAACATCACCCGCTTGCTGCAGGGGCTGGAGGTCGATGGCTATGTGACCCGTCACGTCCACGAGCGCGACGCCCGCATTCAGCGCCTGTTCCTGACAGACAAGGGTCTGCGGTTGCATCGCGAGGTCTGGACGGTCCACCTGACGTTCATTGAGCAGCGGCTCGGCCTGTTATCCAGTGAGGATAGCCAGCAGCTGGAGACGACGCTCGATTGTTTTATCCGGGCGCTTGCAGAGGCGAGGTCACTAAACGGTTAACGCGCTTATAGATTTTTTCGCATTCATGTATACTTGGCTGTCAGACGCTCCTGCGGCAGCTATGGAGGTGATCAATCGAAGAAAGAAGCGCTTGTTTCCCAAAACGTCTGCCAAACCAACATAGAAGCCCACAGGGGTAACATGGTTCAATTCGATAAGTGAGGGGAATATGAAGAATACAAAGTGGTATCTGTTGATTGTCGTGCTGCTTTTGGGCGCGATGGCGCTCGTCGCTTGCGGCGGCGGCACGACC
>DAOSMQ010000558.1:0-2011 GCA_035372725.1 Promineifilum sp. (SeqCode) | reverse complement strand
CAACAATGCCGCCATCTACGAGGACCATCCCCTGGCCGAGGTCGATTACGACACGTGGACGGCCAGCTGGCGACGCGTCATCGACACCAACGTCATCGGCGCGGCCAACGCCAGCTACTGCGCCGCCCGGTACATGATCCGCCAGGGCGGCGGCCGCATTGTCAACGTCTCCTCGCGCGGCGCGTTCCGCGGCGAACCGACCGGCCCGGCCTACGGGGCCAGTAAGGCGGCGCTGAACGCCATGAGCCAATCGCTGGCCAAACACCTGGCGCCCTACAATATTTCTGTCGGCGTCGTCGCCCCCGGCTTCGTGGAAACCGACATGGCCCGCGACGCGCTGACGGGTCAGAGCGGCGTGGACATTCGCGCCCAGAGTCCCTTCAATCGCGTCGCCCGGCCGGCCGAGGTGGCCTACGCCGTCCTTTTCCTGGCCTCGGAGCGGGCCGAGTTCATGACCGGGGCGATCATCGACGTCAACGGCGCGTCGTATCTGCGGACGTGAGGCCCGCGGAACCCTAGCGCCGCGGCCGGAGCATGACCACGGCTACGCCGGCCACTACCAGCGCCCCACCAACCAGGCTCAACACCGACGGGCTTTCGCCAAATAGCGCTAACGCCCACAGGATGGTTACCACCGGACTGAGAGTCAAGATGATGGTATGGATGCTCATGGGCATCCGCCGTAGAGAGAGGTAGTAGAGCGCCCGGCTGATGACGACATCGACCGTTGCGGCGACGGTGGCCAACAGCCAGGCCGTGCGGCCGGGCCAGACCAACGCGCCCCGGGCCGTGGCAAAGGCCAAGAGGAAGGCGGCCGTCGTGGCGATGCGCCACAGGAAGAAGCTGCCAAAGTCAATGCCCTCGCCATGCCGCTTGACAACGGCCGTGTGCAGGGCGTAGAGGAAGGTCGAAACCAGCACCAGCACGGAGCCGAGGCGCAATGGCGCTCCCGGCTGGAAGCCAATGACGAACGCGCCGGCAATGGCCAGGGCCGCGCCAAGCAGTTCGACCGGCCGCAGCCGCTCCCGCAACCACAGCGCGCCGAGGGCCAGCGTGAACAGCACTGAGGTCTTGCCCAGCAACGAGGCCGTGCCGGGGTCGATGAAGGCCACAGCTGTGTAATTGATGGCTGTCGAGGCGGCGATCATCAGGCCGATAGCGGCGAAGAAGCGCCAGTGCCGCCACAGCACGCCCACACGAATGCCACCGCGGGCCGCCTGGAACGTTCCCACCTCGATGGCGGCGATGCCCAGCAGCAGAAAGGCCGACATCTCCGGTGGCAAGTAGGGCAGCAATGCCCGCGCGAAGACGAAGTGCAGGCTGTCAACGATGAGTAGGCCGGCAAAGAGCAGTGGCGTACTGATGGGCGCGGCCGGAGTCGGGCGCGATTGGGGAGGTTCGATCATAGGTGGTCGCGAGCGTAGTCAATCCGGCGTCGATCCATGGGCAGACGCTTCGCGGCCGAGAGTGTAGCTCCGCGCGGATGGGCCGTCAATCGCATCCTTCTCCGGCGTGTATCGTGGCGCGATTCTCCCGAATCGCCTGACCAGACGTGATAGCGGCGGCGACGCGCATGGCCCCTAACGTGACGCCGGCTGTCGACTGGCCGGGAAAGACAGAATCGCCCACCAGCCAGACGTTGTCCAAGCCCGTCTGCGGCCCACGGGCGGCGAAGATCGACGTCTGCGGGAAGCCGCCGACCATGCCCAACGGCCGGCTGGTGTAGACCTGAAAAGTCACCGGTGTGCCCGGCAACTGCAAGCGGATGGCTGCGCGGAGGCCGGGAACGGCTCGCTCCGCGGCGGCGATCAGGCGTTCGGCATAGGCTTCGCGCCGGGCCAGATAGGCGCTCTCGTCCGGCCCCGGCCGCAGCGCCCACCATGCGGCCACATCCGTATGCGTTGACAGCGTCATCGCCCGCATCCCCGCCGGGGCGCGCCCCCTGTCCGCCGCGTCCGACAGCGACAGGAAGACGGAGTTGCCCTCGCCCAACGGGCGAGCCGCATCAACG
>DAOSMQ010000557.1:0-2012 GCA_035372725.1 Promineifilum sp. (SeqCode) | reverse complement strand
GCCTATGGCCGGGGCTGTTATTTCTATCAGCCGTTGACACAGTTGCTGTCAGGTCACAGTGCCCGTTGCGCCCAACTGCTGTATCATTGCGCAGCCAATTTCTGCGCCGCCATTCAGGAGCCAGCCATGTCCTCACGTCGCTTCCTGCCGCTCTTGTTCCTGTTCGCCCTCGTTGGTCTGTCGGCCCGCGGGCGCGCTCCGGCCGCCGCCGCCCCGGCGGCCGACCCGCCGTTCAGCCATCTCTGGGTGCCCTACGCCACCATCTGGCGCAGCAGCGAGACGCATTCCTACCAGTACTATTCCTTCGCCGATCCCGTCCACCACCGCCTCTACGTCGCCGCCGAGCCGGACGCCAACACCACGGTCTACAACACCGACACCGGCGCCGTCGTCGGCCACGTGCCGCTTAGCCCCAGCCTGCGCGACTTCAACGCCGGCAATGAGCACCTCGTCTTTCAGTCGGTGCCGACCCTGGCACGCGACCCCCGCGTCAACATCACTTACCACGTGATCGACGCCGCCACCCTGGCCCCCATCCGCGCTGTCACCTATGCGTGCCCGGATATGGGTTGTCTGATCAACGACGTGGCCGAGGGGCCGGACGGCCGGCTCTACGTCGCCCGCTATGCCCCCGGGGCCATCGATGTGGTGGACGGCGACAGCGGGGCCATCCTGTACACGTTGCCCTTCGCTGAGGACGGCAACACGGCCGTGTCCCTGGACACCTACGACGCGACCCTCTACGTCGCCGGCTATTTCCCCGACGAAGGGCAAAGCGGCCTGGCCCGCTACGACATCAGCCAGCCCACGCCCGTCCGGCTCTCCTTCGACCCTATCGACGTCGGCGCCCTGGACATCTCGCCGGACGGCCGCTACCTGACCATCTCCAACGGGCCATCGAGGCTCATCCAGCAGTACCGCCTCGAACCGTTCGCGCTGCTTTGGACCAGCCCCTTCGACTTCGTGGCCAACTTTGCCGACGGCGGCGTGCTGGCCATCAACACGCTCCGCCTCATAGAGAGGCACGAGCTGACCGTCAGTCTGGACGCTGAAACGGGCCAGACGACCTACAGCATGCTGTGGCTGTCGGCCCTCATGGGGCAGCAGCAGGAGATCGTTCGGCCCCTGCCCGATGGCGGCATCGCTGTCTTCTATCAGAACAGGATCGAACTGCGCCGCCCGGTTGATTATGCCGTGGTTCTGCCCACGGTTTTCAATCGCGCCTGCTTCGTGGGCAGCATCATCGATGATTTCCACCACAGCGGCAGCGGCTGGCCCGCCGGCCAGAGCGGCAGCGTCACCTACGGCTACACTCCCGACGGCTACACCATCACTCTGGGCGAGGCTGGCCAGTGGATAGGCCTCAGCCGCGGCGACTACTGGGACAATGCCGATTTGCTGTCGGTGGGCATGATCCAGGTCGGCGACCCCGACACGCGCGTCGGCGCGGTCGGCATCATCTATGGTCTGAACGACGATTGGAGCGACTTCTACACCGTTGAGGCGATTGACTACAACCACTGGTGGCGCAATTTCCACTTCCACGATGGTCAGTGGGAGCTGCTGCAAGCGGGAAGATACGTCAATTGGGCCCCCACGTTCCCCATCCAAATGGAATTTGACCGTCAGAGATCGACCAACGAGGTTCTGTTCAAACTGGCCGCCTCCGATTATCTCCCCATCGACATCGTACCCGGCCGCGTGGGGATTATGGCCGCCTCGGGCACGGCCAACGTCTCCGCCAACTTCCTGAATTACCGCTTCGACGGCGATAACTGCGTGGAGAATAATTACGGTCCGAGCCTCGCCGGCGCGGCCCCGACAGGCGTGGCCCCGACGGACGTGGCCCCGGCATCTATCGGCCACCTGCGCGCGGCGCAGTGGCCGCAAGGCGAATGATAGACCGGAACCGCCGGCAGCCGGGCGCGCATCTGAGAATGCGCGCCCGCCTCCCCTGCCTATCCTGTCCCCCCGCTCCCCTTTGGGGCATACTCCGCCCCATGACCATCCTG
>DAOSMQ010000556.1:0-2015 GCA_035372725.1 Promineifilum sp. (SeqCode) | reverse complement strand
CCCAGCCCGTTGGCGATGACGTCGGCCAGCGACGGCACGCGCTCCGGCAGGAAGAACTGCGCCCCCTCCAGCGCCGCCGAGAAAAGGACACCGAGGGCGACAGTTCCGCCGGCTACGGCCCAGGGGCGGGCCGCCCGGCCGCGCCCGCCCAGCAACCCCGCCAGCGCGAAGCCGAGCGGCGCGAAGAGCAGGATGTTGAGCGGCACGTCGCGGATGGTCAGCGGGGCCAGCGTGGCCCGCTCCCACGGGACGCGGCCGTCCCAGACGAAATCGAACGGCGCGAGGCGCAGCCGCAAGATCAGCGCGACCAGGCTTAGGACGAGCAGGGCGAAGAGGAAGCGCGGCGCATGGCGGGTATTCATGGTTATCCTATCGCCTGGCCATGTGCCTACGCCGCCCAGGCCAGCCCCAACTCCACGGCGCGGGCCGTGTAGGCGGCGATGTGGTCGCGTGTCACCGCGCCCATATCGGCCCCGGCCTGAAACTCCTTGAACCAGCCGGTGATCTCCGTCAGCGCATCGACCCAGGTATAGACCGGCCGCCAGTCGAGGCGGTGGGCGGCCTTGTCCCAACTGAGGCGCAGCAGGCCAGTTTCGACCTCGGCATAGCCGGGGCGGGTGTGCTCCCACGCGCCGCGGCCCCACAACTCCACCAGCTTCTCGGCCAATGCCTGCGCCGGCACGCCTTTCTGCTCCAGCGGGCCGAAGTTCCACGGCTCGCCAAAGGCCGGGCCGTGGCGCAAGAGTTGCGCGCCCAGCCATAGATAGCCGCTCAGCGGCTCCAGCACGTGCTGCCACGGCCGCACGCTCAGCGGATTGCGCACGCCGATGGGCCGGCCGTCCATCAGCGCCTTCATGCAATCGGGCACCAGCCGGTAGTCGGCGAAGTCGCCGCCGCCGATGACGTTGCCCGCCCGCGTCGAGGCGATGGCCACGCCGTGGCGGGCGTAGTCGTCCGGCGCGAAGTAGGTGCTGCGATAGGCGGCGATGGCCAGTTCGGCCATGGCCTTGCCGGCGCTATAGGGGTCGTGGCCGCCGAGTTGATCCGACTCGCGGTAGCCCCACAGCCACTCCTGATTCTCGTAGACCTTGTCGGTGGTGATGCTGACCAGGGCGCGGACGCTGTCGGTCTGGCGGATGGCCTCCAGGACGTTGACCGTGCCGCCGGCGTTGGTGTCGATGGTCAGCTTGGGCAGCTCCACGGAGCGCAGGACGATGGGCTGCGCGGCCAGGTGGAAGATGAGTTGCGGCCGGTGGGTGGCGATGGTCTGGCGGAGCGTTTCGTAGTCGCGGATGTCGCCGCGCACGTCGGTGATACGCTCGGCCAGCCCGGCGGCGACGAAGTTACTCGGCCGCGTTGGCGGCTCCGGCAGGCTATAGCCGATCACCTTCGCGCCCAGTTCGAGCAGCCAGGTGGTCAGCCACGAGCCTTTAAAGCCGGTGTGGCCGGTGACGAGCACGGGCAGGTCGGTGTAGGTGTTGGCGAATGTCATAGTGATCTGTGGTTAGTGGTCAGTAGGTCAGTGGTCAGTAGGTCAGTGGTCAGTGGTCTGTAGTCAGCGGTCGGCAGTCAGCGGTCGGCGGTCATCCTTCATCCATCGTCCCTGACCACCTTACTATACACCCTCAACGTCTCAATGGCGGTGTTGTCCCAGGTGAACCGGGCCGCCTGCTGCGGGCCTTGGCGGCGCAGGTCGGCGGCGAGGTCGTCCTGGGTGATGATGCCGATGATGGCCCCGGCCATGCCGCGGGCGTCATCGGGGTCGATGGCGAAGCCGGCCGGGCCGATGATCTCCGGCAGCGCGCCGCCGTCACTGACGACCACGGGCGTGCCGCAGGCCATCGCTTCCAACGGCGGCAGGCCAAAGCCCTCGCGGCGGCTGGGAAAGGCGAAGACCTCCGCCTGTCGATAGAGCACCGGCTTGTCGGCCTCGTCCACATAGCCGAGCCAGCGCACGAAGCGGCCCAGTCCGGCCCGCGCGATGATCGCCTCGTAGTCGGGAAAGGTGGGCGACG
>DAOSMQ010000555.1:0-2021 GCA_035372725.1 Promineifilum sp. (SeqCode) | reverse complement strand
CCGGTGAGGATGTCCAGCCCCTCGTCCATCAATTCGGCGCGCGTCTTGCGGTCGGTCGCCTCGCCAAACTCGGCAAAGCCCGTCTCCGGCGCGCCCAGCCCCACGGCCAGAATCACCCGGCCGCCGGACAGGTTATCGAGCGTCGCCGTCTCGCTGGCCAGCTTCCACGGCCGCATGCGCGACAGGGGCGAGAGCATCGTCCCCAGCCGGATGCGTTGCGTCACCATCGCCGCGGCCGTCAGCGCCACCCAGGCATCCACGCCCCAGACCGGTTCCCAGACGAAGAAGCCGTCCCAGCCGGCTTCCTCGGCCGCGCGAGCCATCTCGGCCGCCGCGCGGGCATCGCCACTTGGTAGGACAAAGCCGTATTTCATGCGGCGAGTATAGCGCCCTCCCCGGCCCTGTGGGAGGGTCTGCAACGTGGACGCGGGAAAAGCGCCCTCTCCCTAACCCTCTCCCGCCGGGCGAGGGAACTCTGATCCCTCTCCCTTCGGGCGAGGGAACTGCGCCGGCCGCAGCCAGACCGACACGTGTTCCGGCTCCATCGTCTCCTGGATGACGCGCACCAGTTCGGACAGGAGCGCGTCGAGGTCGGTCTCGTCGCGGGCGGTGGCGGCGAAGGCGGCCAGCGTCTTCTCAGCGTCGTAGCGGGTGCGATTGAAGCGGCGATCAATGACGTCCTGCACCCGGCGGCGGACGGGCAGGAAGAGGGCAGCGATCAGCAACGTCGAGAGGACGACGGCCGGCGTCGCATCACTCATGAACGGCGACAGCAGCCCCTGCAACACGACGATGCTGCCGAAGTAAACCAGCGCCAGCAGGCCGGTGATGATGGCATAGCTCGTCGTGCGGCGGATGATGACGTCGATATCGAAGAGACGGTAGCGCAGGATGCCGACGGCCAGGCAGATGGGGAAGATCAACAGCGCCAGATTGGCCGCGACCAATATCACCTCGCGACGCGGGTCGGAGACGGGCCAAAGCTCAACGCTGATGATGAGCGTGACCAGGGGCACAATGAAGCCAAACCCCAGGCCAAAGGCCAGCCAGCGCATCTGGGCGCGGGCCAGCGGTTCATGGATGGTCAGCAGGTTGTGAATGAGGGCGACAGGGGCAACGAGCAGCGCCCAACCCGCAACATAGAAAGTCAGGGCCGACAGGATACGGTGGGCGCTTAGATGACCGCCGAACCAGATCAGAACGTTGGCGACCACGGCTGCCGCCAGCGGCAAACCGCTCACCACCAACGGCAACAGCCGCGGAAAGCGCCGCGCCGGCCACTTGCGCACCGGGAAGACGAGCGCCAACAGGGCAATACACGGCAGGAAAATGTAGACCCAGCCAAATCCGTAAAGGCCGTGCAGAAAGGAGAGCCACGAAGGATACGTGAAGGCGTACAGATCGGAGGATGTCTGCAAGCCGATGCCGAAATCGAACGCCGCGAACAGGAACAGGTAGCGGGCGGCCAGGCTGCCGGGACGCAGCCCAAAGACGGTCGTGGCAATGATCAGCATGGCGAAGACGAAGAGGCTGTTACCGGGGTTGCTGCGAAATAGCTGGAGCTGGTCGAGCAGAAGCGCCGACGGGCTTAGGCGAATCAGCGTCACGTCAACCTCGACTGTCTGCCCGGCGCGTTCCAGGGTATAGCGGATGACTTGTCCCTCGGCCAGGTCGGGCGGCAGCGGCGGCGGCGTCTTGGCCAGCAGCGGCCGTCCGTCGAGGGCGATCACCACGTCGTTGGGCTGCAACGGCGTGGCCTGGGTCGTCAGCGGCTCGGTCATGCGCTGCGGCCCGCCGATGTCGAAGTTTTCGACGGCCGTGCTGCTCCAGCCGTCGGTGGGATAGCGGTAAGTCGCCAACGTGCTCAGCACCGGCCACACCAGAAGCACAACGCCGATGACCAGCGTTAGCCGGCCCCAACGATCCCAACGTCGTTCGTCGCGGTCGGTCGCTGCCGGGTCATAGGTGTTGGTCTGAGCCATCGCCGCCTGCCTTGTCTGATTGGATTGCGGTTAGTATCG
>DAOSMQ010000554.1:0-2023 GCA_035372725.1 Promineifilum sp. (SeqCode) | reverse complement strand
GTCTCGGCGGCGTCAGGCTTATTGGTGCCGATGACGCCAGTCGGGCCGCGCTTGATCCATCCGGCGGTGTACTGGCCCACCAGAGGTTCATGAGTATCCGGGGCGAGCACGCGCCCGCCGGCGTTGGGAATGACCCCCCAGCTATCATGGAAAGGCACGCCCGGCAGGGGTACGCCGCGGTAGCCGATGGAGCGAAAGACGAGGCCCACATCCAGCGTCTCGAAGTGGTCAGTCGCCTTCGGCCGCAGCGAGCCGGCATCCGTGGCATAGAGGACATTGCGCACCAGGCGCATCTGCCTGACACGGCCGTTCTCGTCGCCGATCAGCTCCACCGGCGACACGAGGAAACGCAGAATCAGCCGCTTGGCCTTGCCAGTTGGCTGGCGGCGCGACAACTCCTGGATGATCTCCACCTTGCGCAGTTCAGCCCGGTCGGCTCCCCCGAGCGAGGCCTCGCTGAGCGGGTCTAGAGCGGCCTCCTCCGGCAGGACAATGGTGTCGCAATCGGCCAACTCGCCCAGTTCCTTCGCCTCCGGCGCGGTGAAAGCCGCCTGGGCCGGGCCGCGGCGGCCGAGGATATGGACTTCGCGCACGCGGCTCTCGCGTAGCTGCTCCAGGGCATAGTCGGCAATGTCGGTCTTCACCAGTTCGTCCGGCGTGCGGCAGAGGATACGGGCCACGTCAATGGCCACGTTGCCCACGCCGACAACGGCGACGCGCTCCTGGCTCAGGTCGAATTCGCAGTCGCGGTAGTCGGGGTGGCCGTTGTACCAGGCTACAAACTCCGTCGCCGGGTGGCTGCCAATGAGGTCGTCGCCGGGGATGCCCAGCGGCCGGTCGGTCTGCGCCCCGGTCGAGTAGAGAATCTGATGGTAGTAGTCTTTGAGATCATCGACGGTAACATCGCGGCCCAGCTCAACGTTGCCGAAGAAGCGGAAGCGCGGGTTGGCGGCAATGCGGTCGAACGCGGCGGTGACGGACTTGATCTTCTGGTGGTCGGGGGCCACGCCGTTGCGCACCAGCCCGAACGGCGTCGGCAGCCGGTCGTACAGATCGACCTCGATGACCAGTTCACTTTCCTTGAAGAGGCGCTCGGCGGCATAGAACCCGGCCGGCCCGGCGCCGATAATGGCGACGCGCAGAGGTTGCGCGGCCGATCCTAGTGGGAACATGGGGACTTACTCTCCTTCAGCGATAATGCGCGTTTCCAGTGTATCGATCTCGCCCTGATAGGCGTCGCGCTGGGTCTTCAGCACGTCGCCAATCGAGATGATGCCGATCAGCCGGCCGTCATCAACGATGGGCAGATGGCGGAAGCGCTTTTCAAGCATGGTGTGGGCCACGGCCAGCACGTCGTCCTGGGGCATGCCGATGACGACCTCACGGGTCATCACGTCGGCCACCAGCCGGCCGAAGACGCCCTCGTCGCCGGCCGCCGTGCGCATGACATCCCGCTCGCTCAGGATGCCGATGAGGTGACCGCCCTCGTCGGCGACGACGACCGCGCCGATGCGATGGTGGACGAGCAGGGCCACGGCCTCGCGGACGGTCTTGTCCGGCGCGATGGTGATGACTCGCCCGCCTTTCGTGGCCAGGATGTTGCGTACTTTCATAGGGACTTATTCCTCTCGAAGTGGTCTTAGCGCCAGGCGTTGGCTAACATGTAACACAAAAAGGCGCAAAGGGGTAGCCTTTGCGCCGTCTAATAGGGGCCAGGGATTAGGGAGTAGGGGCTAGGGGCTGGGAAGAGCACTCTTCCTAGCCCCTAGCCCCTACTCCCTAGCCCCTACTTAAGAGTAGTACAGGCCGGGCAGCCGCCGTCCGGCCGGACCATGGCATAGCCCGCCTGTGGGTCGCCGGACGGGTCGAAGTTGGTGAAGTCGACGTTGAAGACAATCATCATCTGCACCTTGCCACCGGTCATGGACAGGTCACGCGCCTCGCGCAGCCATTGGGCCTGCTCCTGCACCGACGTACCAGAGGCCCAGGCGAAGTTAGCCGGCAGGCCGCTGAAGCCCTCGCC
>DAOSMQ010000553.1:0-2027 GCA_035372725.1 Promineifilum sp. (SeqCode) | reverse complement strand
CCGGCGTTGAGATGGGTCGCCGGCGTTGAGACGGGTCGCCGGCGTTGAGACGGGTCGCCGGCGTTGAGACGGGTCGCCGGCGGAGAGATGGGTCGCCGGCGTTGAGACGGGTCGCCGGCGTTAGGACGGGTCGCCAGCGTTGAGACGGGTCGCCGGCGTTGAGACGGGTCGCCGACCCGTCTCTACTTATGCCGTCCCCACGGGATCCACTCGGCCACGCCGCCGACGACCTCGCTGACGTGGAAATCGTGCAGCGGGCGCGTGCGCCAGTTGAAGCGGATGGTCAGCAGGCGGGCGGCGAAGAACAGGACGATGGTCAGCCAGGCCGTCTGGATGCGCGTCAGGGGCGTGTATTGCGTCACAAGGAGGTAGAGCACGGCCGCCAGGACGACCAGCAGGGTGTTGTACTGGCCCGGCCGCAGCAGTTCGGGCGTGTCGCCGGCCATCAGGTCGCGCATCAGACCGCCGCCGATGCCGGAGATGGTGGCCACGAGCACGATGGCCGGCAGCTCCAGCACGCGCGACCGGGCCAATTCCGCGCCGATGACGACGAACATGGGCACGCCGATGGCGTCGATGATGGAGACGATCTTGGGCAGCATCTTATCGCGGTTGAGACGGCGGCCGACAACCGTCACCCCGGCCACGGCAATGAGCAGGATGAAGATGTAGTTGGAGTCGGTCAGCACCACCGGCAGGCGTTGCAGGAACAGACCGTCGCGCAACAACCCGCCGCCGAACGACGACACGAAGGCGATGACGAACACGCCGACGACATCATAGCCCTTGCGCCAGCCGACGATCGCGCCGCTGATGGCCCACAGGAGCAGGGCGAAGTACTCGAAGTAGAGGGGGGGAGTGAATTGGTTCATAGTGCCTCGCGGCCAAGTATACCCGTTGAATGGCAGAAATGGACGCAGAAGCGAAAAGCGCTCCAGGTTGGGGAGAATCGAGCGGCCGCCCCGGTCAGGTCACCCAGAAGTTTTCGGCCGACAGCGCCATGAGCAGCGTCAACAGCACCGTGGAGGAAACGAGCACGGCGTCATGCACGCGGGGGTGGCGGCGGCCGATCTCGGCCAGGACAAGGAAAGCCGGGAAGACGACCACCGTGTAGCGCAGCATCGACGTGGGGTTGCCCTTCAGCGCCAGCGCCCCCACCGTGCCGATGAGCGCCCACAGCCCGTAGGCCGGGCCGAGGCGGAAGGCGAGCAACGCCAGCCCGGTGAACAGCAGGGTCAGTCCCCGATCGATCGGATCGAACAGGGCACGGGCGGCGCTGTCGGAGAGGAAGGCGGTCCACGGCCAGGCGCGGGCCATGCCCCAGCGCTCGCCCTGGTGCATGAAGGCCAGGGGATCGCCCACGCCCCGGTCGAGGATGAGCATGAACAGCGCCAGCCCCAGCGGCGCCAGCAGTAGGGGCAGGAGCTGCCACAGCCGCGCCTCGCCGCGCCGTCGCTGCTGCCACCACAACACCGCCAGTGGCAGAGCCACGAACACCCCCAGCGATCGCGTCAGCGCCGCCAGCCCGGCCAGCAGCCCCGCCGCCAGCCAGCCCCGCCGCTCGGCGGCATAGAACGCGCCCACCGTCAGCAGCAGAAAGAGAGACTCAGTCAGATAGCTGGAGAAGACGAACGAGGCCGGGGCAATGCACAGGTAGAGCGCCGCCAGATAGCCGGCGTGATTTCGCCGCGCCGGGGCCACGGGGGCTTGCGGCCACGCCGCGTCGCCGGCCGCCGCGCCCATCCCGTTCGCGTCGTTGCCGGCCGCCGCGCCGGCCTCGCCCGACCACGGTCGCGTCTGTCCCGCCAGCCGGTAGACCAGCACCAGAGCGACGACGAAGCACAGGTTCGATAGCAGCACGCCGGCCAGGATAAAGGTATCGCCGGCGGCCGTGGTGTCTACAGGATCCACCGGGAAGGCGGTCTGAAACAGCATGCCGCCCGGTGTGCGGGCGCAGCTGCCGCGTTGGCCTAGCGTAAGCACCACAGTGGGCACGGTCAGCTGTTGTAGAGCCTCGGCAATGCCGC
>DAOSMQ010000552.1:0-2028 GCA_035372725.1 Promineifilum sp. (SeqCode) | reverse complement strand
GAAACCGGGGCACGACCAGCACCAGTCTCATGCCGCCACCGCCCGGAAGAGGTCGGCGAAGGCCCCAACCTGATCGCTCAGCCGGAAGTCGCGCTCGACGCGGCGGCGCGCCGCCGCGCCCATGTCCCGGCGCACTCCTGGCGAGGCGGCCAGACGGGCCAGCGCCGCGGCGGTCGCCTCCGGGTCGCGGGCCGGAGCCAGAAAGCCCTCCACGCCATCGGTCACGGCCTCGCCCATGCCGCCAACGGCCGAAGTAACGACCGGCAGGCCGCAGGCCATCCCCTCCAGGGCGGCATTGGCGATGCCCTCGCTCAGGCTGGTCAGCAGGAACACGTCGGCGGCCTGCAAACGGCGCAGGACTTCGCCCGGCGGCTGTGCGCCGTGCCAGGTGACGTGGTCTTGTAGGGCCAGGTCGTGGATGGTGTAGAGCAGCCGCTGGGCCTCCGGGCCGCCG
Organism: Promineifilum sp. (SeqCode); assembly: GCA_035372725.1. Classification (GTDB taxonomy): domain Bacteria; phylum Chloroflexota; class Anaerolineae; order Promineifilales; family Promineifilaceae; genus Promineifilum. The sequence goes on along the minus strand of DAOSMQ010000552.1, from coordinate 1,574 downwards.
CCAACGATGTCGAAGTGCGCCGCCACGCCCTGGTCAATCAGCCGGCGCAGGGCCAGCAGGGCGTACTCATACCCCTTGCGCCAGATGACACTACCGGTGGTGACAATGCGCAGCGGCCCGCCGGCGCGGGGCGACGCCGGCGCGGCCCCCGGCCGGAAGATATCGGCATCGACCGCCGGGCGAATGACGACCGCCTTGCCCGCGTCCAGGCCATAGGCGGCGGCCTCGTCGCGGATGGCGGCCGAGACGCAGTGGACGGCCGCGGCTTGGGCGAAGGTCGCCGCCAGCCCGTCGCGGATGGCGGCGCGCTCCGGGTTGTGCGGGGCGACGTTGATCTGCGCGCCGCGGCAGCTGATGACCGCCGGCTTGCGCCCCAGCAGCGGCGCGTAGGCGATGGCCGCCGTGTTCCAGGGGAAGTAGAGGACATCGAAGCGGTCGAGCGGCAGATTGTCGCCCCGCGCCGGCCCGATGCGCCGCCGCAAGCGATTCGCCAATGACCCGCCCCGGCCCGGCAATACCAGCCAGTCGATGCGCGCCAGCGCCGGGTCAACCACGGCCGGCCGCGCGCCCACGGCCACGGTCACGCCCACGCCGCGCTCGGTCAGCCCGGCCAGCAGACGGCTGATGAACGTCTCCGGCGGCCAGGTCAAGCCCAGGACAAGAACGCGCGGGGTCATCGGTCGAGGTCTCCGGCCATATAGTCGAGCCAGGCCGACAGCGTGAGCAGTTGGGCCACGGCATAGCTACGCTTGTCCGCCCACGGGTCGCGGGCGAAGGCATCCAGCAACTCGGCGATGGACTGGGCGGACACCAACTCATGGAGTCGCCGGCCGGGCCGCAGCAGCCACTCGTGCAGCCCGGCGCGGCCATCCGTGCCTAGAAATTGCACCTCCCAGTTGCGCTCCAGCACCCGCCGGCCGGTGGCCACGGCCCGGGCCTTGCGGGCGACCCGCTGTGTCAGCACGCGCGGGCTGAAGCCGCCGTCGTCGAACAGGTCGCGCCCGGTGGCCTGCCAGGGCACGCGGGCCAGATCGGGCGCGGCGCGACGCAGATAGTCGATCTGCAAGCGCCGCCCGGCGACGTAGGCCGTCGGCACGGTGGTGAAGAAATCGATCAACCGCGTGTCGTAGAAGGGCAGGCGCGGGAAGGCGGCCGACTGGTACATCCGCAGCGAGGCCGTCGTCCAGCGGGCGCTCCACTGCTCCGCCTTGAGGGCCTTGATCGTGAAATCGGCGTCGCCCAGGGCCGGGATGCGCGCCAGCTCGGCCGCCAGTAGGCCGTGGAGCATCTCCTCCGTCTCCGCCCGGCCGAGGTGAGGGCGGCCGAGGTGCGCCAACAGCCAGTCGCTGCCCGGCTTGTGGAACTTGTGCGCGGCCACGGCGACGAGATCGCCGGGCGCGTCGCCCACGCCCATGTCGTCGAGGTAGACATCACCCCAGTGGGCAGCGATCACGTAGTCACAGTGCGCGCCAATAGCATCAACGACGGTCGCCTGGCGGGCCTGGGTGATGTCCTGAAAACCCTCCACGCTGGCCAGCACGCGCGGCAGCCGGGCGAAGAGATAGGGCCGCACG
>DAOSMQ010000551.1:0-2036 GCA_035372725.1 Promineifilum sp. (SeqCode) | reverse complement strand
ACCGGCTTCGGGCCGGGCGGGGCGACGGCCCAGGACGTGGCCCTCATGCGCCGCGTCGTCGGGCCGGAGATTGGCGTCAAGGCATCCGGTGGGGTGCGCAACTATGCCGACACCCAGGCGATGATCGCCGCCGGGGCCACGCGCATTGGGGCCAGCGCCGGCGTGGCCATCGTATCCGAGGCCAGGAGATAAGGACGTGTTAACGATTCAGTGCGAAGAGTGCGGAATTGGTCGCTGTCACTACGTCGCAACGCCCTACTTGCTGAAGCTCGGCAAGCATATGCTGGTCATGCCCGATTCGCCGTCGTATGTTTGTGACATCTGCGGCAACCGGTTCTATGACGATGAATTCATCTACGGCGTCCACCACCTGCTGCGGCAGGCGGCCGAAGATACCCGGCGACGCGCCCGCCGGCGGCAGATTCCCCACGCCGACCGGGTGGCGCAGCCACCAGCCCGCAGGAGTCGCTAATTGTGGCCACTGAATTGCGCAGCTATGTATTCCTGGACAGTCTCCAACCGCAGCACGCCGCCTTCCTGGGCACGGTCGCCGGGGGCTTCTTGCCCCTGCCCGGTGACGCCTCGCTGTGGATCGAGATTTCGCCCGGCATCGAGATCAACCGCATCACCGACATCGCCCTGAAGGCGACCGACGTGCGGCCGGGCATGCAGATCATCGAACGGCTCTACGGCCTGCTGGAAATCCACTCGTCCAGCCAGGCCAGCGTGCGCGCCGCGGGCGCGGCCATCCTGGAGGCCATCGGCGTGGTTGAGTCCGACCGCCTGAAGCCCACCGTCGTCTCCAGCCAGATCATCCGCAACATCGACCCTCACCAGACACAGCTCATCAACCGCACGCGCCACGGGCACATGCTCCTGGCCGGGCAAACGCTGTATGTCATGGAGGTGCAGCCGGCCGCCTACGCCGCGTTGGCCGCCAATGAGGCCGAGAAGCGCGCCGACCTCAACATCCTGGAGGTGCGCGCCTTCGGCAGCTTCGGCCGCATCTATCTGGGCGGCGAGGAACGCCACATTATGGCCGGCTATCAGGCCGCCATCGATGCCATCGAAGGCGTCAGCGGCCGGGAACAGGCTGGCAAACGCAGCGAGTAGGGTACGCAACCATCAGGAGAAAGTGAAATGACAGAAGCATTGGGCATGATCGAGTGCCGCAGTTTTGCCGCCATGGTCGAGGCCTCGGACGCGATGGTCAAGGCCGCTCGCGTCACGCTGGTAGGCTATGAGAAGACCGGCGGCGGCTACGTCACCGCCATTGTCCGCGGCGATGTGGCCGCGGTGAAGGCCGCCGTCGAAGCGGGCGCGCGCGGGGCCGAGAAGATCGGCGAAATCGTCGCCGTCCACGTCATCCCGCGGCCGCACGAGAACGTTGACCAGACGCTGCCGCTTGGCCGCGCCCCGGCCGCTGAGTAAACCCGTGGCCGCGATTCTCCGAATCGCCTCTGACCACCGGCCAACCGTGGCGCGATTCTCCGAATCGCCTCCGACCACAGCACAGGCCAACCGTGGCCGCGATTCGGAGAATCGCGACCACATCGATGGATGATCTATGTTTCTCGGCAAAGTAGTCGGCACGCTCGTCTCCACCCAGAAAGAGGCCTCGCTCGACGGCCTGAAGTTCCTCGTCGTCCGCCGCCTGACCATCGACAACCAGGACGAGCGCGGCTACGTCGTCGCCGCCGATGCCGTCGGCGCGGGCCTGGACGAGGTCGTGATGGTCGCCACGGGCAGTTCCGCCCGGCAGACGGTCATGACCGACAAGCGTCCCTGCGACGCGGTTGTCATGGCCATCGTCGATTCCTGGGAAGTGGACGGCCAGGAGAAGTACAACAAGGGCCAGAGCGCCTAGCCGGCCGCGCCGGCTGTTGACGCAGGGCCAGCGAGCACATTGTCATGAATGACCGCGAGATTCAGGCCATCATCGACCGCGTCATGCGGGAGGTTGGCGCCGGCGCAGCGCCGGCGGCGCCGGTTCCGGCGGCCGCCCCGCCGCGCGCCGACGACCGCAAGCCCGCGCC
>DAOSMQ010000550.1:0-2045 GCA_035372725.1 Promineifilum sp. (SeqCode) | reverse complement strand
GGCGGCCAGCAACCTGAAGAAGGCGTTCAGCGGGGAAGCGTACAGCAACCCGAACCACGACATCGGCGATGTGGCTTCGGTGGCGGCGACGATCAGCGCCAACATCGTGGCTATTGGCGGCGACGGCGCTCTGGCGACGTTCCTGGCGAACCTGCTCACCGTCGGCGTGGCGGGCACGGTGGCGGCCGGGACGAACACGACGACGGTTGTGACGACGACGCTGCCGAGCGCGGTGAGCGGGTTTTACGTCGGCAAGACGTTCGCCGCCCTGACCGGCACGAACGCCAAGCAGGGTGGCAAGCTGGTCACCGGCTACGACGGGGCGACGAAGCGGCTGACCATCGAGGCGCTGACCGCGCCGATGGCGGCCGGCGATCTGTTTATCCTGGTGGGCTAATGGCGCAGCGTTCGACAGGGCTGTGGAGCTACAGACGGCCGGTGGGCGGCGGCGGCACGCCGCCCCCGCCGCCATTTGTCTTTGTCGCGCCGCCGCTGCTGCCGCCGGTGGAGTACGTGCTCTACGTGGCCGACCGGACGGGGACGGTCATCGGTGAGCTTGTGGGGGCACTGGGGGCGGTGACGTGGAGCAGTGACGGCTATGGCATGTCGTCGCTGGCGCTGTCGCCGGCGTCGGCGGCGCGTTACGGGTCGCTGCTGGATTTCGGCCGCCGGGCGCAGATTGAATTTTCCGGCGGGCTGGCCCCGTGGGGCGGCTTCATCGACGTGCCGCGGGAGACGACGCGGGGGCTGGTGACGGCGCACCTGTACGAGGCGGGCTATGCGCTGAACTGGCTGCTGACGGGGCCGCAAGACCTTTATTTGGAGAGCGAGGCGCGGCCGGCGGCGGAGATTCTGGCCGATCTGGTCAGGCGGTCGGGGATGGATATTGGCCTGGATGTGACGTTGGCCGGCGGCGGGCCGCCGGTGGAGGCGGAGTTTCACTACGAGACGTTGGCCGCGGCGGCGGAGAAGCTGCGCGGGCTGGACGCGGCGCTGCATTACTACACCCGGCCGCGGCACACGACGGGGCAGCGCATCGACTTCGACCTGGTGCTGTTCCGCGACACGGGCGCGGCCGGCGGCGGGGCGGTGCTGGTGCCGGGGTGGAATCTGGCCGACTGGACGGCGCTGGAGCAGGGGCCGATCTACAACGAGGTGATGGTGGGGATCGGTGACTTCCTGACCGTTTTGCAACGGCCGGGCGACGCCGTGAACCGCCACGAGTTGGGCATCGCCATCGACCCGGCCAGCCAGCAGCGCTACGGCCGGCGGCAGCAGCCGCCGATTGTCCTGACGGAGGCGGAGGCGGGGCCGGGCCGGGCCGAGGCGCGGGCGCGGGCGGCGCTGGAGGTGGCCAGCACGCCGCGCGGCCGTGTCCAGGGCACGTGTCTGAATCTGCCGCCGGGGCCATTCAGTGACCTGCGGGTCGGCACGCGGGTGACGGTCGAGGCGTCGCCGTCGGTTCTGGAGGCGTCGCTGCTGGTGCTGGGGATGGAGTTTCGGCCGAGCGCGGGCACGTTGTCGCTGGTCTTTGCCGGTGACGCGGGAGGAGGGTAGCGCGATGCAGGCAGGATATTACGCGGCGAACCCGCTGGAGGCGCTGGTGGCGCTGACGGCGCGGGTGGCCATGCTGGAGCGGGCGCTGGCGTCGTTGCGCGGCGGGGCCGGGGCGCAGATGGAGAACATTGCCGCGGACACGCCGCTGGCGGCGCTGCCGGACGCGGATAGCATCCCGGCGCTGTATCTGGTCGAAGAGGAGTCGCGCGACATCTACCGGCTGGTCTGTCGGGTCGTGGAGCGGCAGCCGCGGCTATATTTGCAGCGGGTGGGGCGCAGCCGGCCGACGGACACAGAGTAATGGCGACGACATACTACGTTCATAAAGGAGTTGGCAGCGACAGCAACAATGGGCTGTCGTGGGCCAACTGCTGGTCGAGCCTGACGAAGGCGCAGGCGGTGGCCGGGGCGAACGATACGATTTACGTTCGGGCCGGGGCGACGCCGTACTATGAGCGGCTGGGGTTGAGCAAAAACGGCCAGCGGTG
>DAOSMQ010000549.1:0-2045 GCA_035372725.1 Promineifilum sp. (SeqCode) | reverse complement strand
TCATTCTCCTGTTTCTATGGCAAAGCCCCGCTCCGGCGGGGCTTTGTGTTGGCCGCGCCAACCGCTTGCCCACCGGCGGCGAACGAGCGATCATCCGCCCTATGCTCACCATCGACGGCCGCATGGGCGAAGGCGGCGGCCAGGTTCTGCGCACCTCGCTTAGCCTCGCCGCGCTGACCGGCCGGCCCTTCCGGCTGACCCACGTGCGCGCCAACCGGGCTAAGCCCGGCTTGCGGCCGCAACACCTGACCGCCGTCCGCGCCGTGGCTCGCCTCTGCGGCGCGGCCCTCAGCGGCGACGCGCTCGATTCGCGCACGCTGGAGTTCCGCCCGGCCATGCCCCCACAGCCGGGCCGCTACGCCTTCGACGTGAGCGACGCGGCCCAGGGCGGTTCGGCCGGCGCGGTGATGCTCATCTTCCAGGCCGTCCTCTGGCCGCTGCTCTTCGCCGCCGGGCCATCACACGTCACCCTGCGCGGCGGCACGGCCGTGTCCATGAGTCCGCCGTTCCACTACGTCGACCGCGTCGCCCGGCCCGTCTTCGCGCGCATGGGGGCGACGTTCACGCTGGAACTCGTGCGCTGGGGCTGGTATCCCGTCGGCGGCGGCATCGTCACGGCCGAGATCGCCCCCCTCCGGCGGCTGGACGCGCCAGAGTTCAGCCACCTGCCCGCCGGGCGCGTCGAGGGCGTGGCCGCCGTCACCAACCTGCCGGCCAACATCCCCCAGCGCATGGCCGGGCGGGCGACCAACCTGCTGGCCGCCGCCGGTCATGCCAGCGCCATCGAGCCGCGGCGCGAGAACGGCGACGGCCCCGGCGCGGGCATCTTCCTGTGGCTGCCGCAGGGCGGCTTCAGCAGCCTCGGCCGGCCCGGCCTGCCGTCGGAGCGCGTCGCCGAGGCGGCGGTTGCGGAAACGCTGGCTTTCATAGACAATGGGGCCATGGTCGATCGCCATCTGGCCGACCAATTGCTCTTACCGCTGGCCCTGGCCCACGGCCAGACCCGCTACACGACCGACCACCTGACCTTGCACACGACGACCAACGCCGACCTGTTGCGCCAATGGCTGCCCGTCACCATCGCCATCACTGGCGAGATGGGCGGCCCGGCCGAGATCGCCGTCACCGGCGCGGGATTTGCCAATGTTTGAAGTCACCTTCCTGGGCACGTCCTCGTCCGCGCCGACCACGACGCGCGGGCTGGCCGGCCACGTCATCCTCCACCGCCACTACCGCTTCCTGCTCGACTGCGGCGAGGGCACCCAGCGGCAAATCCTGCGCAGCGGCCTCGGCTTCAAGCGGCTCGACACCGTGTTGCTGACCCACGGCCACCTCGACCACATCCTCGGCCTGGGCGGCCTGGTCAGCACGCTGGCCCGCTGGGAGAACCTCGACCACATCGACATCTACGGCAGCCGGGCGACGCTGGCGCGGGTTTATGACCTGCTGTTCAAGGTCGTCTTTGCCGGCCACCGGCCGCCCATTGACGTGGAACTGCACGCCATCGAGCCGGGCGCGGTCATCTGCGCCGACGACAAGTTCAGCCTGACGACCTTCGAGGTCAGCCACCGCGGGCCGGGCAACCTGGGCTATTTGTTCGCGGAGAAGCCCCACCGCCCTTTCCTGGCCGAGCGGGCGGGCGAGTTGGGCGTGCCCTTTGGGCCGGAGCGGGCACGGCTGGTGCGCGGCGAGGCGGTGGTGCTGGCCGACGGCCGCGTGGTGCAGCCCGACGACGTGCTGGGCGAAACGCTCCACGGCACGAAGTATGTCCACATCGGCGACGTGGGCCGGACGGACACCCTGATCGACATCGTCCGCGGAGCCGATGCGTTGGTGATGGAGAGCACCTATCTGGAGGAGGAGGCGCAGATGGCGGCCGACTTCGGCCACATGACGGCCACACGCGCCGCCCAACTGGCCCGCGACGCCGGCGTGAAGCATCTCATCCTGACCCACCTCTCCCGCCGCTACAGCGAGCGGGAGATTCGCACCGAGGCCCGCGCCACTTTCGCCAATACCCATGTGGCGCGGGATCTAGACCACTA
>DAOSMQ010000548.1:0-2048 GCA_035372725.1 Promineifilum sp. (SeqCode) | reverse complement strand
TGCCGGGCGGCGTACCGGGCTTGCTGCCCTACGTGCTGCTGTGGATCATCATTCCTAAGGCGTAAGCGGCGCGGCCCGGCGATAGAGGTGACGGTTGGCGGGTGGTCTTGTTGACGACCCGCCAACCGTCTTTTCGATCCTATGGTTCGTAGCGCCAGCCGAATGACTCTGGCATCTCGATGAGTAGCGGTGGCGAAGCGGCATCGGTTCTCAGTTGCAGCCATAGGCCCAGATCGGCCGGCCCGCTCAGAGCGGTCGCCGGGTTGACAACGACGACCGCCGTCACCGTCCCAGTCCCCTGGACAAGGTTGTCCACCGTAGCCAGACCAACAACTCGGCCCGCTTCCCCAGACTGCATCTCGACGATCTGCACCTCGAGGATGCCTGCCGGCGCGCTTCTGAGGGCGTAGTCAACGGTGATCGCGAATTCCAGCGGCGCCGCGCTGCCGAGTGTCGTGCCCGCCGTTGGCGAAACGTCATGCACCAGCAGTGCGTCTTGTTGCGAATCAAGGAGCTGGGCGTGCAAGATGTCGTGCCTCTGCGCGATCAGTGTCGCCAACACCGCCTCATTGAGCTGGCCCGGCGCGGCCGGCTCAGGAACCTCATATTGGCCCAGAGGGATCGCTGTGAACTGACCATCATCAGTGTTGACTGTCAGCCGCGTACCCGTCGTCGGCACGTACAGGCCGCCAATGAGTTCATATGTGCCGGCGGATAGATCGGTTGGTAGGGTCAGAGCCAGGGTTGACACCGGCAACGGGTTAGCCGCATCTTCGGCAGCTTCCACAGGCCCATCCGCCTGAGCGACGACGTGGCCTTCGCTATCCAGCAAGTGAACGAAAGCCGACACAGGGCCAGCGTCCGGCGGCAGACTCCAGTGCGTAGTGACTTCCACGTTGACTCCTGGGGTCAGCAATTTCGTGACAGTCTGGCCATCGGGGTCGATTGTCGTCGCGGTTTCAGTGATGACGCCGGTGATCGAATCGTCGAGGAGCCGGTAGACCGAGGCCGCGCCGCCGGGCGGGTTCGTCGCCGGCTCCGTGAGTGCCGCGCCGCCGAAAGACGGCCGGCCGCTGCTGCTGATCGAGAACCAGGTCAGGCCCACGGCCGCCGCCAGCACAACGACGGCGACGGCCGACGCCGCCCAGCGTCCCAACCTGTGCCACGGCCGCGCCGCGGGTTGTTGGTACTGGTTGAGCAGGTCGCGCCGCAACTGACGTTGGAAGGCCACCGTCGGCGTGGCCTGAGTCTCCTCGCCCGCGCGCTTCAGTTGCGCCGCCAACTCTAATAGCGGGTCATCCTCGCGGCCCGCTTCCAGCCGCGCGGCCCACTCTTTGTCATTTCGATTCGCGTTCATGATGGCTTTGCCTCCGTCGCCGCTAATTGCTCAAGCTGTTGTCGCAGCCGTCCCAATGCTCGATGCAGGCGCACATAGACGTTATCGCGCGAGCAGCCCAGCACCACGGCCACATCCGCCGCCGGCAGCCCCTCCAGCAGGCGCAACGTCAGCACGTCCTGGTCGGCGTCGTTCAGCCGGCGCAGGGCGGCCAGCAGGTCGTGGCGACGCTCCTGGGCCAGCAGCGTCGCCTCCGGCGGGCGGCCGTCGCCGCTGTGGCGCGGGCCACTTTCCGGCAGGTCCTCCTCCCCCCAGGCGACAGTGAAGCGCTCCCGGCGAGCGCGCTGGATGATCTCGTTGTGGGCGATACGGTAGAGCCAGGGGGCCAGGCCGGCCTCTGGCCGGCGAAAGCGGCGGATGTGGCGCAGCGCCTTTTCGAACGTGGTCGCGGTGATATCCTCGGCCGCGGCCACGTCGGCCGTCTGGCGCAGGGCGTAGGCGTAGATGCGGCCGACGTAGCGGTCGTATAGAATGCCGAACGCGGCCGGGTCGGCGCGGGCTTGCTCGATGAGCGTGGCTTCGTCTGCGAGCGTCATATGCCTATATAACGCCGCAGGGCGGCAAATCTTGCCGCGGCGCGGCGCGGATTAGCCGCCATCCCGCGGCGCGCGCCACGCCGGCGACTTGTGGACGTGGACGACCTGCCACGCGC
>DAOSMQ010000547.1:0-2049 GCA_035372725.1 Promineifilum sp. (SeqCode) | reverse complement strand
GGCGTCGGCGTTGGCGGCGGCGCTTCGCCCTCGCCCAGCCGCACCTTGACCTGGTCGCCGGCATAGACGACATGGTCGATGGTCACGCCGTTCAGCCACAGCAGCGTGTCCAGATCGGTCTTGTAGGTGGCGGCGATGGACCACAACGACTCGCCCTCGCGGACGGTGTGGGTTGTTGGCGGCGTCGGCGTGGGCGGCGGCGGCTGGCCGTCGGCCAGCCGGATGACCAGCTTATCGCCGGGGTTCAGAACGCTGTCCTCGTTCAGGCCGTTGAACAGATAGAGGTCAGCGATGGAGACTTCGTAACGGGCGGCGATGGCCCAGAAGGTATGGCCTTCCAGCACGGTGTGGACGATGGAGCCGTCGGGATTGGGCGCGGCCAGTTCGATGGGGGCGACGATGAAAGGTACATCGACCGGTTGTTCGGGACGCGGCGGCGGCGACTCGGACTGGGTGCCGAAGACCATGACATAGAAGTTCTGGCCATTGCCCACGGCGAAGCCAACGCCCGCCTCTGTCCAGCGCGGGTTGAGCATGTTGCTAAAGTGGACAGCGCTGTTGCGCCACCAGGTGACGCCCTGTTGCGGCGTCAGGCGCGTGCCGCCGACGAGGTTCTCGCCCGCCCAGCCAGGGTAGCCGGCTGCCTGGGCGCGGTCTTGCCAGGTGCTGCCGTTGATGCCGTAATGGCTGTAGATGCCCTCGCTGGCAATGAAGTTGGCGTGCCCCTGGGCGGCGGCGGCCAACTGGGCGTTATAGGCCACCGGAGCCAGTCCATACTCGGCGCGAACCGCGTTGACCAGTTGCAGGACTTCGTTGCCCTGGGCCTCGGCGCGCTGCGTATGGCCGATGGCGAGGAGCAGCAGCCCCAACAGGGCTGCCAGAGTGGTACGACGTGCCATACGAGAGTCAACTATAGGCCAGTTGCAGAGGCAGGGCAAACCTTATTAAGCTCCGGCTGACCAAAATTGGCCTGTCATGGGGTTTGTGCCGGAGAGAAGTTTTGCATCCCGGCCCGATTGCGCTATGGTCCCGCCCCATGAACGAGCAAGAAGCCAGCCCCACCCGCGACGCCGTTGTCAGCTTGCGCGAAATCACCGCCGACAGCCTGCGCCGCATTCTGCGTCTAAAGGTCAGCCCGCGGCAAGAGCAGTTTGTCGCCGATAACGCCACCTCCATTGCTCAGGCCCACTTCGAGCCGAAGGCATGGTTCCGCGCCATCTACGCCGACGAGACGCCGGTCGGTTTCGTGATGCTCTACGACGATACCAAGAAGCCGGAGTACTTCCTGTGGCGCTACATGATCGACAGCCGCTACCAGGGCCTGGGCTTCGGCCGGCAGGCGCTGTTGCAGGTCATCGACCACGTGCGCGGCCGGCCGGGAGCGACAGAGATGCTCCTCAGCTACGTGCCCGCCGAAGGCAGCCCGGAGCCATTCTACGCCGGCCTGGGCTTTGTCAACACCGGCGAGATCGAAGACGGCGAGAACGTCATGCGGTTGGCCTTCTAGGAGGTCGGGGCCATGTCCGCCGCGTTGCCGGTCTACTACTCGCCCGCCCACGCACAGCACGCGCCCGAGGCCCACGCTGACGTGCCGGCGCGCATCGACGAGTTGCTGGGCGCGGCCGTGGACTTTGGCGCAAGCATCCGCCAGGCGGGCGACTTCGGCATCGAGCCAATCGCCGCCGTCCATGCGCCGGGGCTGCTGGCTCTGTTGCAGACGGCTTACCGGCGCTTTGCCCAACTCAAGGAGGGGCCGCGGCCGGCCGTGCCCGACACCTTTGCCGTACGCGCCTCGGCCGGCCGTGTCACCCACAATATCTGGGGTCAACTGGGCTACTACTGTACGGACAGCCTGACGCCCATCCTGCCCCACACCTGGGACGCCGCCTACGCCTCGGCCCAGGTCGCCCTGTCGGCGGCGCAGGCGCTCTTCGGCACGCCGCTGGCCTATGCCCTGACGCGCCCGCCCGGCCACCACGCCTACCGCGATCTCTACGGCGGCTATTGCTATCTCAACAACGCCGCCATCGCCGCGCGCTGGCTGGCCCA
>DAOSMQ010000546.1:0-2058 GCA_035372725.1 Promineifilum sp. (SeqCode) | reverse complement strand
TTTTCGTTGCCGTGCCTTTTGTGTCCGCCGCCGGCGGCATGGGCGCGAGGGGGGCCGGACGCGCGCCGTCGAGGGCGTCGATCTTGGCCACCCGGGCGGCATGCCGGCCGCCGGCAAACGCCGTGTTCAGCCATGTTCGCACAATCTGTTGGGCCAGGTTGGGGCCGATGAGGCCCGCGCCCAGCGTCAGGACGTTGGCGTTGTTGTGCTCGCGACTGTTCACGGCTGTGGCCTGATCATAGCACATTGCCGCGCGGATACCAGCGATCTTGTTGGCGGCCATGCAACTGCCAATGCCCGCGCCATCGATGAGAATCCCGCGCCAGGCACCGCCCGCGGCCACCAGCCGGGCCACGGCCACGGCGATGTCGGGGTAATCGACGGGGTCTTTGCTGTGCGTGCCGCAGTCGATGACCTCGTAGTCGGCCGCCAGCAGCGCCCGCAGCGCCTCCTTTAGCTCGTAGCCGCCATGATCCGCGCCGATGGCCACGCGCTGGCGGCCGGCCTGGCCCGTGGGCGTGGGCGTCGGGGCCGCCGGTTGCAGGGTGATGCGTCGTTCTTCGGCCACCTGCCGGGCCAGCGGGGTGATGATGGCGTTGGCGGCGATGACCAGCGTCGTGCCGGCGGGCGTCTCCCGCAGGGTGGCTTCGTCAATGAGCGCGCGCCGGGGTTCGGCCGGGGCCGCGCCAAGCGTGCGGGCGACGACCTGGCGTACCAGCGCTTCGATCTCCGCGCGGTTGTCGTTCATAATCCCCCTGTCGGCCTCAAAGCGGCGCTGCTACGGCGCTGCCGCTACCTAGCTGGGCGGGAACTCGTGATGCGGTATGCGCTCCCAATCGCTGGGCGGCCAGTAGACCAGTAGCGCCTTCCCCAGGATGTGGTCGAGGGGCAGGAAGCCCCAGGCGTGGGAGTCGCTGGAATTGTTGCGATTGTCCCCCAGGACGAAGTATTGCCCCTCGGGCACAACCCAACTGCTGTTATAGGTTGGCGCGGCCTGGATGTACGGCTCATCAAGGGCCACGCCGTTGACGCTGACGACGCCATTCTGGATGTTGACCGTGTCGCCGGGCAGGCCAATGACGCGCTTGATGAGGTTCATTTCGCTGTTGGGGTGGCGGAAGACGATGATGTCGCCGCGCTCCGGGGCGTCGAGCTTGTAGGCGAAGTTGCTGATGATCAGATATTCGCCGTTGAGCAGCGTCGGGTTCATGCTATTGCCGTCGATGCGATAGCGGCCGACGAGGCTGTTGACGAGCCAGAAGATGAAAAAGGTCAGCAGCAGCGTCTCGATGATCTCGCGGACGAAGGCCGACGTGGGGGGGCGGAAAGCGGCCGCCGGCGGTGGTTCGGGCCGGGCCGGCGGCGGGGGAGTCATTGTCGGCTGCATACCTGCCATGTGTCTCTTCTCGTGGGCGTCCTGTTCGCGGGCACTCCCTGAAGATAATAGCCGTCCTCCTGGCCGGGCGCAACACCTGCTGGCTTTGCTAAACGCGCTATAATGTGGGCAGCTATGGGTTTTCCAACCTGGACTCTCTGGGGCATGGGCCTGTCGGCCATAGCGGCCTTGCTGGCCATTGCCCTGTCATTTCTGGCCCAATCGCCGCGGATGCTGGCGCGGCTGCACCTGACCGGCAGCCGGCTCGACCTGCGGGCGCGGACGCTGACCGGCTATGGCCTGGCGCTGCTGCTGCTGGCGATGGGCTTCTTCGCCGCCGGCGTGCCGCTGGGCGGGCCGGGCGCGGCCGCCGTTGAGCCGACGGCCGAAGCCGCCCTGGCCGAGGCCACGCCAGCCACAGCCGCCGCCGAAACGCTGCCCGCCAACGGCAGCCAGTCGGGGGCGATGGTCGGCCTGCCCACCAGCAGCGCCGCCGGTGAGGCCGCCAACGGCGTCGGCGGCGGGCTGCCGACGGCCGATCTGTCCGCCGTCGCGCCCATCACCACCACCGTCGCGGCCGGCCCCTCGCCGGCGGTCACGACCGCGCCGGGCACGCCCACGCCCACGGCCACGGCGACGCTCTTCCCCACGGCCACGCCCACGCCGACGCCCTCGCCCACGCA
>DAOSMQ010000545.1:0-2069 GCA_035372725.1 Promineifilum sp. (SeqCode) | reverse complement strand
CGGCGCAAATGGTGGCCGTGCCCGCCCGCGTGGCCGGCCCGGTGCGCCGCCGGCCACAGTTGCCGCCGGAACTGGCCGCGGCTCTGGCGCGGCTGCCGGCCGACCCGGAAGAATTGCCGCCCGAAGCGCTGGCGGCCCTGCTCGACGCCGGGCATGCTCGCCTGGAGGCGCAGCCAGCCGCGGTCAGCCTGCTCATTCCCCGCCGCGCTGTCTACAGCCACATCCTGCGCCTGCGTCGCGCCGAGACCTATGGCGCGATTCTCGACCTGCTGGCCGCCGAGGCGCGGGCGGTGGAGGTGGGCGAGATCTACGCCCGCACGGGGGCGACGCTGAAGCACCTGCGGCGGCTGGCTGACCTCGATCTGGTAGCGCTGAAGGCGGCCGAGGTCTGGCGCGACTCGCTGGCCGACCGCGACTTTGCTCCGGCTGAGCCGCCGGAGCTGACCCTCGACCAGGCCCGCGTCTGGGGGCGCATCAAAGTGGCCATGATCGCCGGCGAGGACGACGATTGGGACGAGGACGACGCCCCGGCGACGGGCGCACAGCCGGCCACGACGGACGACGGCGCGGATGCCCATAACCTCGACTCACCTACCCTCGACATCGACGCCCTCGACCCGATGGACGCGGCCACACCCTTTCTGCTCCACGGCGTCACCGGTAGCGGCAAGACCGAGATCTACATGCGGGCCATCGACTTCGCTCTGGAACGCGGCCAGCAAGCCATCGTTCTGGTGCCGGAGATCGCCCTGACGCCGCAGACGGTGCGGCGTTTCGCGGCGCGCTTCCCCGGCCGCGTGGCCGTGCTCCACAGCGCCTTGGGCGACGGCGAGCGCTATGACACCTGGCGGCGGGCGCGGCAAGGCCTGTTCGACATCGCTATTGGCCCGCGCAGCGCTCTCTTCGCGCCGCTGCCCAACCTGGGTGTTATCATCGTCGATGAGGAGCACGATGCCAGCTACAAGCAGACGCCGCCCGTGCCGCCGCCCTACTACCACGCCCGCGACGCGGCCATTGCCCTGGCCGCCCTGACCAATGCGACCGTCATCCTCGGCAGCGCCACGCCCGATGTGGTCACCTACCACCGGGCGCGCTCCGGCCGCTATCAACTGCTGGAACTGCCGCGGCGCATTATGGGCCACCGCCAGCGCATTGAGGGGCAGGCCGAGCGCCTCGGCATCGCCAGCCACTACCAGCCGCTGACCGGCGGCGGCGACGGTGAGGGGCGCGACGTGGACGACTTCCTGCGCCTCGATGACGCCCTGACCATTCCTCTGCCGCCCGTGCAGCTGGTGGATATGCGCCAGGAACTGCGCGCCAACAACCGCTCTATCTTCAGCCGCGCGCTCGACGCTGCCGTGACAGAGACGCTGGCCCGCGGCGAGCAGGCTATCCTCTTCCTCAACCGCCGGGGCACATCGACCTTCGTCAATTGCCGCGACTGTGGCCACGTGATGAACTGCCCGCGCTGCGGCGTGCCCCTGACCTATCACCAGCCGCAATTGTTGCTGGTCTGCCACCAGTGCGGCCGGCGTGAGCCAAACCCGGTCGTCTGCCCCAATTGCGGTTCAGAGCGCATCCGCTACTTCGGGCTGGGCACGGAGAAGCTGGCCGAACTGGTCGCGGCGCGTTGGCCAGAGGCGCGGCTCATCCGGTGGGACCGCGATACGACGACGGACGAAGGCTCCCACGAGGCGCTGCTGGCCGGCTTCATCGAGCGCCGCGCTGACATCCTCGTTGGCACGCAGATGATCGCCAAGGGGCTGGACTTGCCGTTTGTGACGTTGGTTGGCGTCATTTCGGCCGACATCTCGCTGGGGCTGCCCGACTATAATACCGGCGAGCGCGTCTTCCAGGTGCTGGCCCAGGTGGCGGGGCGGGCCGGGCGCGGCCTGTTGGGCGGCCGCGTGATCGTCCAGACCTACCAGCCGGAGCACTACGCCATTCGCACCGCCGCCGAGCACGATTACCCCAGCTTCTACATTGAGGAGATACGCTTCCGCACCCAGCGCGCCCTGCCGCCCTTCCGGCGCATGGCCCGGCTGCTGATTGCCGACCCGGCCCGCTAC
>DAOSMQ010000544.1:0-2072 GCA_035372725.1 Promineifilum sp. (SeqCode) | reverse complement strand
CCGTCGGGCAGCAGTTTCTGCGCGGCTACCAGTTGACCGACGCCAACGGCGTGGCCGCGTTCACGACCATCTACCCCGGCTGGTACAGCGGCCGGACGGTGCACATCCACTTCAAGATTCGCACCGAAGAGGGCGGGGCGCGCTACGAGTTCACCTCGCAACTCTTCTTCGACGACGCGCTGACCGACAGCGTCTTCACCCGCGACCCCTATGCCGCGCGGCCGGATCGCGACACGCGCAACGCCGCCGACGGCATCTACCGCGGCGGTGGCGACCGGCTGCTGCTCAGCCCGGCCGCGAGCGGCGAGGGCTACGCGGCTGTGTTCGATATTGGGCTGGCGATGGGGTAGCTGGCCGTTGTGGGTGGGCCAGCGACCGCCGCCAGACCACGGATCGCCGGCCCACGGAACGGCTGCCTGCGGCCCACTAATACGGCAGCCGCATGACTTCGCTGATGGCGATGACCTCCGACGTGCCCGTGGACGCGAGGGCTTGCTGCACCTGCGGCAGGTTCAGGTAGTCGTCGGGCGACTTGTCGTCGTCCCACTCCAGCAGCAGGTAGACCTCGTTGGGGTCACGGGCGGCGCGAAAGATGGTCATGCCGCGCGAGCCATATTGGGCGCGCAACCCGTCGAGGGTCGTGACGGTCTCTTTCCAGCGGTCATAGTCGTTCAGTTGACGGCGAATGAGAGCGTACATAGTGTCACCTTTTGGTTCTGTCTCACGGGGCGGCGCGGCCCGGCTCAGGCCAGGGCCGGGGCGGGCACGTGGCCCAGCTGGATGAGCAGGCCGAGCGTGTCGGCGTAGTTGTGGCCTTCGATGGCGTAGCCCTCGTCATCGAAGGTCCAGATTTCGGCCACGTCGAGCGTGAAGGGGCGGTCGCTGGCGGGGAAGCCCAGGAAGGGGCCGTCTTGCGTTCCGACGGCGCGGAACTGGGCGACGACCTTGTTGCCGTGGGCGAAGTACTCGGCGTCCACGATGGCGATGTCGGACGACATCGTGAAGTACATGTTCATGAACTGGGCGAAGGCGTCGGCCGAAGGCAGGCGCTGGCCGGCAGCGTGGCCGTAGACGACGACGTCGCGGCGCATGTCGCGGATGATGCTGGGCAGGTCGTGGCGGCTGAAGGCCTCGTGGGCGGCGCGCAGGGTAGCGATAGGGTCCATCGGTAAATTCTCCTTTCTGTCTGGGCATGTCCAGCCCGGGATGATGGGCGTAGCATAGCAGAGCGCGGGGAGTGTCCGACAGACCAAAAGGTGCTCAATGTGTGGTCAGTTGCCAGTTGTTCCGGACCTGACCGGTGGGCGGTATGAGGCGCTGGGAGGTATAGGGCTTCGCGCCGCCCACCGGTCAGGTCTTGACGTTGTGGCTGGTGGCCGCCTCTGGTGGCCGCCTCTGGTGGCCGCCTATTGAAGGTAGCTATCGCTGCGCTGCGGCCGGGGAACGGACACAGGCTCATAGGCGCGCCCTTCGACCAGGGGGGAGAGGATGGCGCTGGCGACGCCCTGCTCGTGCGGCTGCGTGGACATCAGCAGCGGCAGCATATACAGGAACAGCTCGGCCTGGAAGCGGGTCGGGTAGACCTGTTCGACGGTCGTGCCGTCGCGCATGTGCATGATGACGGCGCAGGGCTGGAATCGCTTGTCCATGTCTTCTCCTCGGCGGGGCGGCGCGCCCCCTGTGTTCGTAAGGTTCGGTTCGGCTTCGGCGTGGGAAGCCCGCTCGCAAGCCCGCGGCCGGGCCACGGGAGGCGTGGCCACGGGGGCGAACGATTGGTATAGGATAACGCACCGCGGCCGTGTGTCTATTGGCGGAAACGCCAGAAAAGCGGGTGGGTGGGTCGGTTATTCCGCCCAGAGAGAGAAGAGGTTCTCCGCTTCAGCCAGCACGTCGTCGCGAAAGCTGGGACTGAGGAAGCCCGGGGTGTTGAGATCGACTTCGCGGCCGATCAGTTCGGTTAGTTCTCGTTGCAGGGCGAAAAAGCGCAAGCCGACGCGCGGTCGGGCACGTGGCGCGCCGACCTGACAGCAACTGTGTCAACGGCTGATAGAAATAACAGCCCCGGCCATAGG
>DAOSMQ010000543.1:0-2072 GCA_035372725.1 Promineifilum sp. (SeqCode) | reverse complement strand
AACCAGATGGTCGGCGTCGAGGAAGGGCTGGGCTGTGGCCGAGGGCAGCAGACCGTCGGCCGTGGCCACCAGCGCCGGCGCGCCACTGTAGGGCGCCGCCAGCCGGTAGACCGTCCCCGGCGCGGGCACAGCCACGTTGGGGTTATTGGCCGGGAGCACCGCCTCGCTGTAATACAGGTCGCCCGTGGGGCTGAAGGTCGGATAGCCGGCGTACTCCGCCGTCGTCGGGATGGCGGCCAGTTCTGCCCCGCCTGGCCCGGCAACGTGGATGATCCGGCTCGTGTCGGTGTAGGCCACGGTGCCATCATCGAGGAAGTCGCCCGCGCACAAAAACAGGCCCGCGTCGGCACAGTCGAAGACCTTCTCCGGCGCGCCGCCGGCGACCGGCACGCGGTAGAGGTTGTCATAGCGGCCGTTGAAGGAATTCCACGCGCCGCCCAGGCCGATCGGCTCCCAGGTGAAGTACAGCGTCGCGCCGTCGGCGGTGAAGCGCAGCGGCGTGACGATGCGCAACTCGCCGCCAAGCTGGTTCTCGAAGATGGGTGTGGCGGCGCGGCCGTCGGCCGTGCCGATCCACAGGCTGCCTTGCATGGCTGTGGCCGCGGCGTCCTGCGACGCCATGTGGCTCCAGGCCAGATGGCTCTCGTCGGCGGCCACGGCGAAGCGCAACAGGTAGTAGACGTCGCCTGTGGCCCGCGTCGGCTCCAGCGGCTCAACGGTTTCGTCCGCGCCCAGGCGCGCGACGACGTTGGTACTGGCCTCGCTATCGAAGGCGACAAAGTAGAGGTGGTCGCCGCCGGGCTGGAGGTAGCCCATCGTCTCCGGCAGCGGTAGCGGGCAGCGCTCGCCGGAGAGCGGGTTGTGGGCCTCGAAGCCGGGGCCGGTGCTGAGGATCAGGGCCGGGCGAGGCAGGTCGGGGCAGAGCGCCGCCGGCGTCGTCGCGGTGGTGGCCGTCGGTTCGGCCGTGGGGGCGGCCGTGGGTGGCTCGGCCGTGGGTAGGCCGGCGGTGGGCGTTTCCGCGGGTATCGTCACGGCGGCCGTGGGTTGGTCGGGCAGGGTCGTCGCGCCGGGATCAGCGCCGGGATCAGCCGGCGTCGCGCCGCCGCAGGCGGCCAGAGCCAGCAGGGCAAGCAAAACGAGCAGGATCGCAAGTGGTCGTTTCATCGTCTTTCTCTCTCGGGCGCTTGGTCAGCGCGGTGGACTGGGCGTTAGTGTAGGGGACGCCGGCAGAGTCGTCTGCCAAATAGGTTACAGCCGGCGGTCTATTTGGAGTACACCGTGGCGCGATTCTCCTGAATCGCAGCACGCGATTCGGGAGAATCGCGCCACGCTTGCCCTGAAACATCTGTTCGGCTATTATCCCGCCCACGATGGCCATGCTCACCCTCAGCCCGCGGGAAGCGCGCCGCCTGGCCGTGGCCGCGCAACAACTGGAAGCGCCGCGGCCGAACCCCACCAAAGCCGACCTGCTCGACATGATCCGCCGCATCACCTGCGTGCAGATCGATCCCATCAACGTCGTCGCCCGGACGCAACTGCTTGTGCCCTTCAGCCGTCTGGGGCCATATGACCCGGCCGACCTGGAGACGCTGCTATGGGACGACAAGGCGCTGTTCGAGTACTGGGCGCACGCGGCCTCCATCGTCCTGGCCGATGACTATCCCTTCTTCCGGCCGCAGATGGGCGAGCGCTTGCCGGGCAACGGCGTCTGGCAGCAGCGCGTCCACGCCTGGTGGACGGCCAACGCCGCCTTCCGGCAGCGCCTTCTGGACGAACTGGCCCGCCGCGGCCCGTTGTTCACCGAAGAGTTCGAGAGCCGGGCCGACGTGCCGTGGAACTACGACAATCGTTGGGGCGGCAGCAACGATGTCAACATCATCCTCGACATGCTGTGGTTCCGGGGCAGCGTCACCGTCACCCGGCGGGCGGGCAACGGCTACGGCCTGAAGAAGCAGTGGGGACTGCTAGAACACCAGTTGGGCGACCGCGTGGGCGCGCCGGAGGTGGCGCGACCGGTGTTGGTGCGGCGGGCGGTCGAGCGGGCGCTGTTGGCCCTCGGCCCGGCCCGCCAG
>DAOSMQ010000542.1:0-2077 GCA_035372725.1 Promineifilum sp. (SeqCode) | reverse complement strand
CCGGCCGTCAGCCCGGCGAAGGGCGTCCAGCCGCATTTCGTCTGCCAGCCCTCGGCCGGCAGCGTCCACGGCGTCATGTCCACCTCCACCCACGTGTCCGGCTGCGGCGGCAGGCCGAAGATGCGCCGGGGGTTGTCGTGCATCAGGGCCACCAGCCGCGCCGTCGTCAGCCGCCCGCTGGCCACGGCGCTGAGCAGCAGCGGCAGGCTCGTCTCCAGCCCCGGCACGCCCGGCGGCGGCGCGTCCGACGCCTTCTCGGCCCGCGTATGCGGCGCGTGGTCGGTGGCGATGCAGTCGATGGTGTCGCCCAGGTGCGCCCACAGGGCGGCCACGTCGCCGGCCGTGCCCAGCACCGGCCGCATGTCGCCCAGCGGCCCCAGCCGCGCCGCGTCGGCCTGGCTCAGGAAAAGGTGGTGGGGCGTCACCTCGCAGGTGATCGGCAGGCCGCGCCCCTTGGCGTCGGCGATCAGCTCGATCTCCTCGCGGCGGCTGATGTGGCAGAAGTGGGCCGGCCGGTCGTAGGTGGCCGCCAGGCCGATGGCCACGGCGACGCTCTGCTTCTCGGCGTGGAGGGCGATCATCTTGTCGCGCGGCCAGTCGCGGAAGCAGGCCACCAGCGTGGGCAGGTCATCGACGCGCAGGCGGCCGAAGGTGTCGTTGAGATAGATCTTCAGCGCCGCGGCGTCGGGGGCCAGCGCGGGCAGGTGGGCCACGTCGGCCGGGGCGGCCCCGGCGAACAGACCCACGTCGCAGCGCGCGCCGGCCGCGGCAGCGCGGCGGGCCGCGGCCAGCGCTTCCGGAGTGGTCAGGGGCGGGTTGGTGTTGGGCATGGCCAGCACCAGGGTGATGCCGCCGGCCAGCGCCGCGGCCGTGCCCGTGGCGAAATCTTCCTTGTGCTCGCCGCCGGGCACGCGCAGGTGGGTGTGGACGTCGATCAGTCCGGGCAGGGTCAGGTCAGGCATGGCGTTTGTCCGTGGGGCGGGAATCGGCGCGGCCACCGGCGGGCAAAAAAAAGCCCGATCCGGTCGGATCGGGCGATGGGGGATCAAGAATGGGGTTGCCGGCCGGCTTGTCGCCGGCGGCTTTGCTCGTTGTCGCGACGCCTCGCGTCGCCCCCAGTCTGTCGCGCCTCGTGCACACTGGAAAATCAGTATAGCAGAGACATGGTTAGAAGCAAGGGGCTGAAGGCAAGAAAACAAACCTCGCGTGCAGCCATTTTCGATTCCATGGAGGTGTTCTACAATCGATAGTGGCTCCATTTGGCATTGGGCTACCCTAAGCCCAGCTGATTTTGAGAAACGTTTCTATCCTCCTTGTTGACTCCACTATATGGGGAAAGTCCACAAGCATACTTTAACTATTTCCCATCCCTAACCCTTATTCCCACCGCAGCCGGGCAACAGCCCCGCCGCCGTTCTCGTAGTATTCGACCTTGACTTCGTGCACGCCAGCACTAAGCGATCGTTGCGCCCGGTACTCGGTCGGAGCCTGATCGCGCCAGCCGTCGATGAGTAACGTCCCATCGATCCAGATGCGGATGCCGTCGTCGGCGGTGGCAATGAAGGATTTATTGCCACCACTGAAGTTGAATCGTCCCGTCCAGCGGACGGAGAAGTTGTCGTTACCCAGCCCGTTGCTCGGGCCGCCACCACCCCAGTCGTAGTTAATGCTCGACTCGCAGCGAATGACGACCGGGTTGCCGCTCAGGGTGCGATTGTTGAAGTACTCGGCCCGATACTGATTGTCGGGACAGCCTTCAGCCCCCTCCCAACGCAAGCGGGCGACGGCTCCGCCGCCGTTCTCGTAGTACTCCACCTTGACTTCGTGTATGTCCGCGCTTAGCGAGCGCTCGCCGCGGTACTCGGTCGTAGCCTGATCGCGCCAGCCGTCGATGAGCAGTGCCCCATCCACCCACACGCGGACGCCATCGTCAGCTGCAGCGATAAATCGTGTGTTGCCACCGCTGAAGTTGAATCGTCCCGTCCAGCGGACAGAGAAGTTGTCGTTGCCCAGCCCGTTGCCCGGGCCGCCACCACCCCAGTCGTAGTTAATGCTCGACTCGCAGCGAATGACGACC
>DAOSMQ010000541.1:0-2097 GCA_035372725.1 Promineifilum sp. (SeqCode) | reverse complement strand
GACCGTGGCCTCGTCCGCGCCTGGCCAGAGCGCCCGCCACCGCGTGGCCAATCGTTCAGCCGCCACTACTGGCAGAACGCCCGCGCTACGGCCAGATAGACCGCGGCGCAGGCCCGCACGCTGGCCAGATCGACCCACTCCTCGACGGCATGCGCCCCCTCGCCGGCCGGGCCGAAGAGCGCCGTGGGGATGCCGGCGGCGTGGAGCGAGGCCGCGTCCGTCCAGAACGACACGCCGCTCGGCGCGCGCGGCTGGCCCAGCACAGCCGTCGCCGCCGCCTGTAGCGCCGCGCTGATGGCTGCGCCGGCGGGCGTCTCCATTGGCGCGCGCTCCAGGCCCAGGCGCACCTCGGCCCGAAAGGCGGGGTCGGCCGCCGCCAACTCATCGACGATGGCCTGTAACTCGGCCGCGGCCGTGGCTCCCGTCTCGCCCGGCAGCGTGCGCCGCTCCACGGACAGGAGGCAGCGCTCCGGGTAGCTCGATAGTTCCTGCCCGCCGCTGATGAGCGAGGCGTGGACGGAGGCGGGGCCGAGCAGCGGGTGGGCCGGGCCGTTGGCCAGGTCGCGGCTCAGGCGAGCCAACCCGGCCAACACGCCGCCCATCTTGACGATGGCATCGATGCCGAGGTGGGGCCGCGAGCCGTGGGCGGCCACGCCGCGCGTCTCCACCTCTAACCAGGCGAAGCCCCGGTGGGCGACGACGAGGGCCATCTCGGTCGGTTCGGCGACGATGGCCCCATCGGCGCGAGTGCGTTCGGCCACGGCCAGCGTGCCCAGCCCGGCATACTCCTCGTCCATCACCGCCGTGACGATGACGTCGCCCCGTAAGTCGAGCCGGGCCGCCTCGGCCGCGGCGACCATGCAGGCCGCCACGCCGCCCTTCATATCGTAGGCGCCGCGGCCGTAGAGGCGGCCGTCGCGCACCTGCGGCGTGTGGGGCGCGGTCATGCCGGCAACGCCGACGGTGTCGATGTGGCCGTTGAGCAGCAGCGTCCGGCCGCCGCCCTGGCCGCGGGCAATGCCGACGACGTTCGGACGCCCCGGTCGCACTTCCTCGACGTGGACTTCCAACCCGGCGGCGGTCAGCCACTCAGCGACGAAGGCGGCGATAGCTCCCTCGCCGGCCGCGCCGGGGACCAGATCGGGATTAGTCGAATCGATGGCCACCAGATCGGCCAGCAGTTGCTCGACGCGCGTCATGCCTACGCCTCCGCGGCCAGCAAGGGGCGCAGCTCTTCGGCCCAGGCGCGAATCTCGGCCCAGTCACGGTGATCGCCTTCCGACCAGACGCCCAGGCGCACGCTGATGCGGAAATTGAGCCGCGCCCGCAAGGTCGGCACCTTGCTAATGTCCAGCGCCCCGGCGAACAGGCCCATGCTGACCGGCTCGACGAGGTCGCACACCGGCTGTAGCCAGCGGGCGACCTCGTCGTGGTAATCCCTGTTGGTCATGGCCAGGGTCATGCAGACCAGGAAGGCGGCGAAAGGGCGGGCCGCCAGCTCACGCTGGTGGTCGCGGATAAACTGCATCGCCTCCGGCAGCCACTCCGCGCCCTGGATGGCGCTGCCGACGACAATGGCGCTGTAGGGGGACAGGTTGTTCACCTCGGCCACTGGCCGCACGTCTACGGCCGTGCCGTCCGCAGCCAGCACCTGCCCAATGACCTCAGCCACGCCGGCAGTTGTGCCGGTGCGGCTGGCGTAGGCAACGAGAATCTTGCTTGACATGGTTCTTATCCCGCGGGGTTCAACTCTGCAACGGTCGGCCGGAACCCCAGCCGGTCGGCCCAGGCACGCAACTCGGCGTCGGTCAGCTTGCGCCCCTCGCCACTGACGGCCACCAGCATCGCCTCCATCATGTTGGTGCCGAAGGAGCGGCCCTCGAAGCGCGGCGTCGTCGTCACCAGGGTACGCACGCCCGTGGCGCGGAAAGCAGACACGTCGGCGGCCGTGGTCGTGTTGGTGCAGATGATCTTGCCGTCCAGGCGCGGCGGCATGAAGCGCTTGATGAAGTGGCAGTCGCCGGCGATGACCGTGGCCCAGTCGTACCACTGGCCAAACTTGGGCGTGTTGATCTCCTGCTTCTCGCCCGTCGGGTA
>DAOSMQ010000540.1:0-2099 GCA_035372725.1 Promineifilum sp. (SeqCode) | reverse complement strand
GAACGCGCGCACGCCACGGGTCATGGGCGTGCTGGAGCCGCTCAAGGTGATCATCGAGAACTACCCCAAGGGGCAGGAAGAGACCTTCGACGTGCCCTACTACAAGCAGGACAAGACGCGCACCGAGTCCCGGCCGTTGCCTTTCTCGCGCGAAATCTACATCGAGCGCGACGACTTCATGGAGGAGCCGGTCAAGGGCTTCACCCGGCTGGCCCCGGAGGTCGAAGTGCGGCTGATGAGCGCCTACTACATCGTCTGCACCGGGGTGGTCAAGGACTCAGTCGGGCGCATCGTCGAGCTACGGGCGATCTATGACCCGGCCACGCGCGGCGGCACCTCGGCCGATGGCCGCAAGGTGCGTGGCACGCTGCACTGGGTCTCGGCCGAGCACGCTCTGCCGGCCGAGGCGCGCCTCTTTGACTACCTGTTCACCAAGCCCGACCCGCAGGAGAATGGCGAGAACTTCCTCGACAATATCAACCCCGACTCGCTGAAGATCGTCGACGCGCTGGTGGAACCGAGCCTGGCCACGGCCGCGCCCGGCGACAGATTTCAGTTCGTGCGCGAGGGCTACTTCTGCGTCGATCTCGATTCGACGCCCGACCGGCTGGTGTTTAACCGGACAGTGGGGTTGAAGGATACGTGGGTTAAGGGCAAAGAGTAGGCCCCAATAGACGATAACGGCCGGGCTTGCGCCCGGCCGTTTTGCTATTGGTACTGGATGGAAGTTGGCTTACGGCGTAGATGCCCTACGACCCTATTTTCTGCCCGCCAACCACTTAAACGCGACGCGCGTCCTGAAGCTCGCCCCGTCTCAAACCGTGGTTGCGTGACAGTTCCACAGGACTTAGGGCGACCAGTCGATCTCCGCCGCGCGATAGAAGTTGACCCCCATCGCCCCTAGCCGCGGCCCATGCGCCGCCAGGCGGGCGCGGTATGTCTCCCAATCCCGGCCGGCGGCCGACCAGCCTACTTCGGCCACGCCCGGCAACCGCGGGAAGAGCATGAACTCGATGTCGGCGAGCGTCGTCAGCGTCTCTGACCACAGCGCGGCCTCCACGCCCAGCAGTTGCGCCTCGGCCACGCCGGCTAGCTGCGTCGCCGGCTCCCAATCATAGGCCGCGCGCACGCTGATGTGGCCGGCCCACGCCAGGCCCAGCGGCGTCGCCGCGTCGTATTTCATGTCCAGGTAGACCCGCGGCGCGGGCGAGAGGATGACGCTCGCCCCTTGCGCGGCGGCGGCGGTGGCGTGGCCGGAGGCCCAGTGCTGGGCAATGGCCGACGGCTCCAGCCGCGCCTGGCCGATCTCCTCCCAGCCGACCATGCGCTTGCCGTGGGCGCGGACGATGGCGGCGACGCGCTCGATGAAGCGGATGTAGTCCTCTTTGGCCGTGGCCAGAGCCTCATCGCCGCCGATATGGAGATAGTCGCCCGGCGTCAGTGCCGCCAGCTCGCCGATCACGTCATCGATGAAGCGGTAGGTCAGTTCGTTGTCGATGGCCAGGCTGCTGAAGCCGACCTCGATGCCGGTGTAGGGCGGCCGGGGCCGACCGTCGGCGTTGAGTTGCGGGTAGGCGGCCAGGGCGGCGTTGGTATGGCCGGGCAGGTCGATCTCCGGCACGATGGTAATGTGGCGCGCGGCGGCGTAGGCGACCAGGGCGGCGTAGTCGGCCTGGGTGTAATAGCCGCCCGGCCCGCCGCCGACGGCCGTTTGCCCGCCAACGCGGGCCAGTTCCGGCCACGAGGCGATGTCGATGCGCCAGCCCTGGTCATCGCTCAGGTGCAGATGCAGCCGGTTGATCTTGTAGGCCGCGGCCAGATCGATGACCCGCCGCACGTCGGCCACGGGGAAGAAGTGGCGGGCCACGTCGAGCATCAGGCCGCGCCAGGCGAAGCGGGGCACGTCGCGGATGCGCCCGGCGGGCAGGGACCATGGCCCGGGCAGGGGCCCCTGCCCGGGCAGGGGCGTGGCATTCTCGATGGCCGGCGGCAAGAGCTGGCGCAGCGTCTGGACGCCGTAGAACAGCCCCGCCGGCGCGTGGGCGGACAGGCGCGCGCCGTCCGGGGCGACGGTGAGGGCGTAGCCCTCCGCGCCCAGG
>DAOSMQ010000539.1:0-2102 GCA_035372725.1 Promineifilum sp. (SeqCode) | reverse complement strand
ATGCGGATGTTCTCGTTGGGCGCGTGGACGCGGCTTTCCGGATAGCCACAACCCGACGTAACCACCGGCAGGCCCAGGACGTGAATGAACGGGTGCAACGGCCCGCTGCCGCCGATGAGCGGCTCGACGCTGGGTGGCTTGCCATAGACATCCTCGGCGGCGCGGATGGATAGCTGCACGAAGGGATGGTCTGGGTCGGTGCGGGCCGGCTTGACCCCGGCCAGGTAGCGCACCTCCACGTCCGGGAAGCCCTCGGCGTCCAGGTGGGCGCGCAGCAGCGGCCCGATCTCCTCTGGCGTCTGGTCGGGCACCAGGCGGAAGTCGAGCTTGGCGCTGGCGCGGGCGGGCAGCACCGTCTTGGCTCCCGGCCCCTGATAGCCGGAGGTCAGGCCATTGATGGTCGCCGTCGGCTCAAACACGGCCGCGCGTCGTAGCTCCGTGCCGCTGGCCATGCCCTTCAGGAAACCGGTCACGCCATAGGATGCCTTAAACGCCTCGGAGTCGTCGGGCAGCCCAGCCAGATAGGCCAGATCGCGCTCGGTGGCCGGGTGGGCTTTGTCGTAGAAGCCAGGAATGCGGATGCGCTCATCGACGCCCTTAATGGTGCTCAGCGCCCATACCAGCCGCCAGGCGGCGTTGGCGATCAGCGAGCCGCCCAGGCCGGAGTGGCAGTCTTGCGAGGCTGTCTCGGCCGATAGCTCGAAGTAGGCCAGGCCGCGCATGCCCAGCGTTTGCGTCGGCCGGCCAGTGTAATCGACGCTACCGAACTCCCATATGCAGGCGTCGGCGGCGAAGCGCTCCTTGTGCGCGTCGATGGCGGGCGGGATGTTGGGGCTGCCGATCTCCTCCTCGCCCTCAACAAAGAACTTGACGCGGCAGGGCAGCTCGCCCAGCACGTCGCGCACGGCCGCGGCGGCGGCCATGCGGGTGATGAGCTGGCCCTTGTCGTCGCTGACGCCGCGGGCGTAGAGGTGGTCGCCGGCGCGGGTCAGCATGAAGGGCGGCGAGTTCCACAGTTCCAGCGGCTCCGGCGGCTGGACGTCATAGTGGTTATAGAACAGCAGCGTCGGCGCGCCGTCGCGCGGGCCACTGTCACCATAGACGATGGGACTGCCGCCCGTGGGCAGGACTTCGGCAGTGTAACCTTCTTCGCGCAGCATCGTCGCCACCAGCGCGGCGCAGTCGTCGATACCCAGGCGTTGGGCAGAAATGCTGGGCTGGGCGCAAAGGCGGCCGAGTTGCTCGATCCAGTACTCCAGGCGTGCCTCGATGCGCGCGTCGATCTGGGCCTCGATGGCCCGGGTGTCACTGTTGATGGTCATAGGGTCTCCATGATTGGGATGGGTGGTCTTGTCGAGGACTATAGCGCAAGGTGGAGCGCGGGCCAAAGGAGCCGGAGCGGCCCTCCCCTAGCCCCTCCCGGAGGGAGACAAGACTCCCTCGCCCCTGGGGAGAGGGTTGGGGAGAGGGTCTTCCGCCGCGCCCTCCCCTAACCCCTCCCGGAGGGAGGGGGATCAGATTAGCGCTTGCAGCGCCCACAGCGCGCCCATGCCGGCGATGACCGTCAGCAGGACGTTGCGCGTGCGCCAGGCGACGAGAATGGCCACCAGCCCGGCCAACAGCCGCTCATTGCCCAGCGACAGATCGAACGCGCCACTGGGCAGCAGTAGCTCCGGGGCGATGATGGCCGAGAGGACGGCCGCGGGTACGTAACGCAGGGCGCGCAGCAGCCGCTCCGGCAGTTGCACGCCCTCTGGCAGCAGGAAGAACGATACGCGGATGGCAAAGGT
Source organism: Promineifilum sp. (SeqCode) (assembly GCA_035372725.1). Classification (GTDB taxonomy): domain Bacteria; phylum Chloroflexota; class Anaerolineae; order Promineifilales; family Promineifilaceae; genus Promineifilum. Next base: position 312 of record DAOSMQ010000539.1, on the reverse strand, counting down.
GATTACGCCCATGCCAATAATGGTGAGGATGAGGGTTATGTTGCTCACGGCTGCGCCTCCTGCCGGACGCGACTGCCGCCACGGCTCTCCAGCGCCACGCCGGCAAGAATCCCGGTCAATGCCGCGGCCATTAGCCCCAGCTTGTAGGGCCAGCCGAAGGTCAACACGGCTACCAGGCCGGCCGAGAGCGCCGCGGCGACGTGCGGCCGGTCGCGCAGGGCGGGCACGACGATGCCGATGAAGGTTACGGCCAAGGCGAAGTCGAGCGACCAGCCAGCCGGCACGGCCGCGCCGAAGAAGATGCCCAACGCC
>DAOSMQ010000538.1:0-2108 GCA_035372725.1 Promineifilum sp. (SeqCode) | reverse complement strand
ATGTGATTTCCATGGGCAACTCCTTCCTCAATTAGGAATTACGAATCGAAGAGCGTATTCCCTGTGGCTATCTTCCCAATTCCTAATTCCTAACTCCTAATTCTCGTAGTATCTCCTGGCCATATCTCTCCAGCCGCCACGGGCCGAGTACGTCCAGCGCCGCCAGCTCCCCGGCCGTGTGCGGGTTGGCGTGGGCAATAGCCCACAGGGCGTCGCGGCTGACGATAACGTCGGATTCGACGCCGCGAGCCTGGGCGCGCGCCTTGCGCCAGCGGTGCAGCCGGTCATAGCGGATGAGGACGGCGTCGGGCAAGCGTGGCGGGCGCTTGGGTGGTTGCGGCGGCGGCGACTGGCGCGCTTCGGCTACAGCCTCCAGCAGTTGGCGGCCATAGCGCTGTTGCTGGCCGCTGGTCATGCCGTGAATCGCGTCCAGTTCCGACATACGCGCCGGCAGGGCAGCGGCGATCTCCAGCAGCGTGCGGTCGCTCAGCACTTTGAAGTGGGGCGCGTTGCGGCGGCGAGCCTCGCGGTCGCGGAAGAGGTACAGCGCTCTCATGGCCGCCTGCTGCGGCGGCGTCATGTCTTGGACGCCGTTGATGTTCCAGAAGGCTTCGGGGTCGAAACCGTTGTTAGGCAGCCGCACGCGCGCCTGCTCGGCGAAGGTCTCCAGCGCCTCGGCCATCAGGCCGCGTTCCTCCAGCTCGGCCGCCAGCCGGTCGCGCAGGGCCGGCAGGTAGTGGGTATCCTTCTGGGCATAGGCCAGTTCGGGGGTCGAGAGGGGCCGGTGACACCAGTTGGCTTTCTGGTAGCGTTTGCTGAGCCGCACGCCGAAGAACGCCTCCAGCAGCCCGGCCAGCCCCATCTGCCGGTAGCCGAGGATGCGCGCCGCCCACATCGTGTCGAACAGATTGACTAGGCTCCAGTCGTAGTCACGCCGCAGCAGGATCAGGTCATACTCGGCGGCGTGGAAGATTTTCTCCACGGTCGGGTCGGCCAGCGCCGCGCCCAGCCCGCTCAGGTCAAGGCCAGCCAGCGGGTCGATGATGTAGTCGGTTGAGGCTGTCGAAAGCTGGATGAGGCAGGCCCGCTCGCTGTAGGCGAACATGCTGTTGGCCTCCAGGTCGATGGCCAACTGCGACATGCCGCGCAGGTCGGCCAGGCAGACGTCCCAGGCAGCGGCGTCGGCCACCAGACGAAACGGAGCCAGGGGCTTATCGGTCTCCGCGTCGGGGCTATGGCTGGCCGAGGTCATAGTGACGATACCATTCCCAGAAGCGGCGCACGCCCTCGCTGACGGGCACGCGCGGGTTATAGTCCAGCAGTTGGCGGGCCTTGCTGATGTCGGCCTCGTTGCTGGTCACGTCGGCAGCCAGCCGCGGCGTGGGAACAACGTTGGCTTTGCGCCCGCTCAACTCTTCCAACAGGGTCACGAAGTCGGCCAGCAACACCGGCTGATCCTGACCCAGGTTGATGATCTCGTAGCCCAGCGGCCGGTCGAGCGCGGCGGCGACGCCGGCGACGGTGTCATCGACATACGTCCAGTTGCGATACATCTGCCCGCCGTCGTAGAGAGGGATCTGCTTGCCCTTGGTGATGCTGTCGGCTACCAGATAGGCCATCATGTCCGGCCGGCCGTTGGGGCCATAGACAGTGAAGAAGCGCAGGGCGATGAAGTTCTGGCCGAAGAGGTAGTAGTAAGAGTGGCCCAGGATTTCGGCGGCGCGCTTGGCCGCGGCATAGGGCTGTAAGGGCCGGTCGCAGGGGTCGGTCTCGATGAACGGCTGGCGCGTCGTATTGCCATAGACCGACGAGGTCGAAGCCATGACGAAGTTACCCACGTTGCCGGCCGCCCGCGCCGCGTCGAGGAGGTTCTGCGTGCCGTTCAGGTCTACGTTGACGTACAGGTCTGGCTGCTTGACGGCGTCGCGCACCCCGGCCATAGCCGCCAGGTGCGCCACAGCGTCGAAGCGCGCGTCCTCGAAGAGGCCGAAGAGCGTTGCCCGGTCGCGCACGTCGGCCTCGATCATGCGAAAGTTGGGGTAGGCACACAACCGCTGCTCGTTGGCCCGCTTGCGCGCCGGGTCATAGTAGTCATTGAAGTTGTCCAG
>DAOSMQ010000537.1:0-2110 GCA_035372725.1 Promineifilum sp. (SeqCode) | reverse complement strand
CCGACGTACCAGAGGCCCAGGCGAAGTTAGCCGGCAGGCCGCTGAAGCCCTCGCCCGACAGATAGCCCAGCTCGGTGAAGCACAACTGCCGCGCGCCCCCGAAGGTGTTGTAGTAAAGATCGACCATCGGCTGATAGTACCAGCTATAGTGCGACCCACCCGGATGGCCGGTGGACACAGTCGGCGAAGTCGCGCCGGCGTTGTAGTGGACGCCGATGCAGTCGGCATAGTTGGCCGCCCCGGCGGCCCGCATGCCGGCGATGTAGCGGTTGTCGGCCCAGGCGTTCGTGCCGTTGTCGAAGCCCGTCGGCGCCGGCGCGCCGGAGATGACCATCACATTGGGGTTAGCCGCCTTGATGGCCTGGTAGGCGGGGGCGAGCATGTTATTGACGTAGGACGTCGGGTCTATCTGCCCTGCCGGCCACTCGAAATCGATATTCTGCTCGTTCCAGACCTCAATGGCGTCGGGGCCAAGCGCAGCCAGGTCGCGCATGAACTGGGTCAGCGCGCCAAAGTCGAGGCTGTTGGCCGCCGGATAGATCGTCTCGCCAGTGACGGAGATCAACACTTTAAAGCCGGCGTTCTTGGCCGACTGAATAAGGGCGGCCACGTCAGAAGTGTCGTCGCCGGCCGACCATTTATACTGGAACTTAACCCAGTTCATGCCCGTGCCGGTCATGGCCTGCGCGTTAGCGAAGGTCTGTGTCTGGCCACCAAAGGCGAAGCCACTGGGCGGCTGTGGTGTCGCCCCGGGCACGGTCGGCGCGACCGTGGGGGCCGGTGGCACGACGGTCGTGCCCGGAATGACGAGCACTTGACCGACGAAGATCAGGTTGGGGTTAACGATGTTGTTGGCTTGCACCACGGCCTGGACCGTTGTGCCAAAGCGCGCGGCAATGGCCGTCAGCGTGTCGCCCGGCTGGACGACGTAGGTTGTCGTGGGCGACGAAGTTGGCGTTGGCTGTGGCGGCTGCGGTGTGGTCGTCGGCCCGGGAGGCTGCGCCGTGGGCGGCACAGCTGTCGGCCCAACGGGGATCTCCAGCGTCTGCCCGACGTAGATCAGGTTGGGGTTGGGAATATTGTTGGCCTGGACGATGGCCTCAACCGTCGTCCCGAATTGGCGCGAGATGCGCCAAAGGGTGTCGCCCGGCTGGACGATGTAGGTAGCCGCCGAGACGACAACGACGGTGATGAGCATCAAGACGAGCACTGCCACGACCACAGTAAGCCGCGACCTTTTCATGGCTTCACTCCTTCGCTAACGGTCAAAGGGCACACAATAACATTATAGACATAACGTTACATAATCGCAAGCCTTTTTTACATAACTTGCTGCATGCATCATGCCCGATTTGCTGGTAGCATAGCTATGAAGCGAGCGTGAATTCCGGCCTCAGGTGAGAGCATATGACGATTGGCGATGTCAGTATGGAGCGCCGCCAGAGACTAGATAGCCTCCAGTTCCACGAATCGGTGCTGACGACCATTGGCAACACGCCGCTGGTGCGGCTCAACGCCGTCACCGGCAGCAGTGAAGCGCTGGTGTTGGCCAAACTAGAGTTCTTCAACCCCGGCGGCTCAGTCAAGGATCGCATCGGCTGGCCGATCATCGAGGACGCCGAGCGCGACGGCCGCCTGCGCCCCGGCGGCACCATCGTTGAGGCCACTTCCGGCAACACCGGCGTCGGCCTGGCCATCGCCGCGGCGCTGAAGGGCTATCGCTGCATCTTTGTCATGCCCGACAAGATGTCGCAGGAGAAAATCCTGCTGCTGCGCGCCTTCGGCGCGCGCGTTGTCGTCACGCCGACGGCCGTCGAACCCGATGACCCGCGTAGCTACTACTCCGTCGCCCGTCGCCTCGTTGAGGAGACGCCCAATGCCATCCTGGCCAACCAGTATCACAACCCGATCAACCCCCAGGCCCACTACGAGATGACCGGCCCGGAGATTTGGGCACAGACGGACGGCCTCATCACCCACTTCATCGCCGGCATGGGCACAGGTGGAACGATCACTGGCGTCGGCCGCTATCTGAAGGAGCGTAACCCGGCCATTCAGGTCGTCGGCGTCGATCCGGAGCGCCACTTTCGCTTCATCGAACCACGCCGGC
>DAOSMQ010000536.1:0-2118 GCA_035372725.1 Promineifilum sp. (SeqCode) | reverse complement strand
TCTGTCAGGCCCTGGGTGACCCCAAGCGGTTGCTCATCCTCTACGCCCTTGCCGAGCGGCCGCGCCACGTCTCGGCGTTGGCGGCCGACCTCGATCTGCCGCAGCCAACCATCTCCCGCCACTTGCAGGTCTTGCGCGACCGCCACCTGGTGACGACCGCGCGCGACGGCGCAGCAGTGGTCTATTCACTGGCCGAGCCGCGCGTCATCGGTGTTTTGGACACCATGCGCCTCATCTTGCGCGATAGCCTTGCCCGCCAATCGGGCTACCTTGCCTCGGCCGCGGAGCCACTATGAAGCAATTTCGCTACCTCTGGGTCATCGGCCTCGTGGTCACGGCGCTGATCATCGCCGTGCCCGTGCTGCTGTTCGCTTCGTCGGGCAATGAGGCGTCGCCCGATCCCTGGGCCTACGTCGCCCCGACGCCATCGCACACCAACCACGCCGCGCTGCTGCCCGGCCCCTATGCGACCGGGCAGGAGGTGACGGCCGCCTGCCTGGAGTGCCACGAGACGGCCGCCCAGGAGATGATGCAGACGACCCACTGGACGTGGGAGAGCGAGCCGGTGCTGCTGCCCGGCCGCGACGAGCCAGTGACGATCGGCAAGAAGAACCAGATCAACAACTTCTGCATCGGCATCCAGGGCAACTGGACGGGCTGCACCAAATGCCACGCCGGCTATGGCTGGGACAGCGCCAGCTTCGACTTTGCCGAGCAGACGAACGTCGATTGCCTGGTCTGCCACGCCGATCCCGGCCTCTACGGCAAGGGGACGGCGGGCCTGCCGGCGGATGGCGTCGATCTGGCCGCGGCGGCGGGCAGTGTGCGCCGGCCGACGCGGCAGAACTGTGGCAGTTGCCACTTCAATGGCGGTGGCGGCAATGCCGTCAAGCACGGCGACATGGACGAGAGCCTCTACTACCCCGACGAGACCCTCGATGTCCATATGGGCCGCTACGACTTTGAGTGCGTCGATTGCCACGCCGGCGACAACCACCAGATTCTGGGCCACAGCATTTCGGTGTCGAGCGAGGTCAAGGCGTCGGCCCTGGCCTGCACCGACTGCCACGTTGAGCCACTCCACGCCGACGCGCGCATTACCACCCACACCGACGCCATTGCCTGCCAGACGTGCCACATCCCCGAAGGCGCGCTGCGCCACGCGACGAAGGTCGATTGGGACTGGTCGACGGCCGGCCAGGACCTGCCCGAAGACCCGCACGTCTACCTGAAGATCAAGGGCAACTTCGTCTATGAGCACGACTATCGCCCGATCTACGCCTGGTGGAACGGCGCGGCCGACCGCTACATCGTCGGCGACCTTATCGACCCGACGCAGGTGACTAACATCAACACGCCGCTGGGCGATGTTAGCGACGTGACGGCCAAAATCTACCCGTTCAAGATCCATACCGCCCGCCAGCCCTACGATGTCCTCAACCAGTATCTGCTGGTGCCCATGACCGCCGGCGAGGGTGGCTTCTGGGACACCTTCGACTGGGATTCGGCCTTCCGGCTGAACGAGGTGAACAGCGGCCTGGCCTTCAGCGGCGAGTATGGCTTCGCGCCGACGCAGATGTACTGGTCGATGGACCACATGGTGCAGCCCAAGGAGAACGCCTTGCAGTGCTACGACTGCCACGGCGAGAACGGCCGCATGGACTGGGAGGCCCTGGGCTACAACGGCGACCCGATGGAGTGGGGCGGCCGGGAGTAGACGATCCCCACCGCCACTCATTGACCTCACGCAGCAGGATACACGCCATGCGCAACAGGCGACTTCCTTTACTCATTGCTCTGGCCCTGATCGGCGCGACGCTCATCTGGGCCGGGGTGGCCCGGGCACAGGACACGGCCGCGCCGCCGCCCACGCCGGCGGCCGCGCCCATCCACCCGGTCTTTCCGCTGCTCGACGACGCGGGCGACAATGTGCTCGACTCGGGCCGGGCCATCTCGACGATGACCACCTGTGGCGGCTGCCATGACACGGCCTTCATCGCCGCCAACTTCTACCATGCCGACGCGGGCCGCGCCACCTTCGGCGAGCGCGGCGCGGCGGCCGGCGGGCATGCCTGAGACACCGGGCAGGGCATCTTCGGCCGCTGGAACCCGATTGTA
>DAOSMQ010000535.1:0-2119 GCA_035372725.1 Promineifilum sp. (SeqCode) | reverse complement strand
CTGGCCGACGAGATCGCCTACGATGCCCACGACCTCGACGACGGCTTGCGGGCCAACCTCTTCACGCTGGAAGATTTGGATGAGTTGGCCATCTGGCGCGAGTTGTGCGACAGCGCCGGCTGGACGCCGGGAACGCACTTCTCGTCGCTGCACCGGCATGAGATCATTCGCGAACTGATCGGCCGCTCTGTCACCGACGTGATGATCCACACCCGCGCTGAACTGGCGGCCGCGGGCATCGACTCGCCGCCGAAGCTCCAGCTTCACCCGCGCAACGTCGTCGGCTACTCGCCGGCGTTTGGCGACAAGGTGCGTGCCCTGAAGAGCTTCCTCTACGCGCGCATGTATCGCCACTACCGGCTGGTGCGCATGCAGACCAAGGCCGAGCGCTTCATCGTTGGTCTATTCGAGGCGTACATGAAGGAGCCGGACATGTTGCCGCGGGAGACGTGGCAGCGTTTGGAGCGCGCGCCGCGCGCCCGCGTCGTGGCCGATTACATCGCCGGCATGACCGACCGCTACGCGCTCGATGAGTGGCAGAAGCTGTATGACCCGTACATGCGGGCCTAGGGGTATAAACCGGTCAGTGGGCGCGGCCGCGCCGCGCCCACTGACCGGTGACGATCCGGCTTAGTAGCGCAGCAAGTCCTCCCCCTCGCCGGGGTTGGGCATGGCCGTCTCGCCTTCCTTGGCCCAGGCGGACAGCTCAATGGTGAAGCGCTCGAAATAGCTCGTATCGGGCAGTTCGGACGCCTGGCCATACTCCATCTCCGTGATCTCCGCATTGATGAGCAGCGTTGCCGTCTCCAGGACGATGGTCTCATTCTCACGCGCCAGCACCGGCTCGCCCTTGGGGGCCAACTTGGCCTTGAGCGCGTCGTCGAAGAAGGCGTGGTCACTCATGATCACTTTGGTGATGGTGCGGATATCGTTTTTGTCGAACAGCCAGACCTCGAAGGCCGTCACGTTCTTGGGCGCGGTCGCGCCGATGGTCTCGGAGATGCCTACGCCGCACTCGCCCAGGAAGTCGCCGTTGGCGTTCTCGATGCTGAAGGCGTCGTCGTAGGTGTCGTGGCCGCGGGTATAGGCCGTGCGGAAGCGGGCGATGGGCACAGCCATGGCTTCGGCCATGGGGGCCACTGGCGTGGTTGTCGCCGCGGCGGACTTCATCGCCGGCCGTGGCGACCTGGCCACGGGCGACGGCTGGCTATAGGTCGTCGCGCCCGGCTCCTCACCCTCCGCCAGCGTCCGCCGGCGGTTCCAGACGTAGAGGAGGGCCAGCAGCAGCAGGAAAAGCAGCAGCCCTCCCAGGAGTAAGGGCAGTAGGTTCGAACTGCCCTGTTCGGTCGCCGGAGTTTCCTGGCCGGGCACGGTCGGCAGGACCGCGCCGGGCACCGTGGCCACGGGCGCGGCGGCCAGACCGAGGCAGCCCTGGCCGTTGACGATAGTGGCCGCGGCGACGAGACGCGCCTGGTCGCCCGCGTCGGTGGAGGTGCTTGCCAGCTCGCAGGCCAGCGCGTCACCCCCCCAGCCGCTGAGGGTTGAGCGTAACTTTTCCTGATCGTGGTCGAACGAGTAGAGATCGGCGGCATTGCGGATGAAGACCGCCTGGTACTCCGGGAAGAGTCCTGAGGGATCTGTGCCCGTGTACTGAACCGGGAAGAGTCCCCAGCCCAACACCACAAGGCCGATGATCAGCCCCGCGATGAATGCTACCAGTGCCGCCAAGCCGGGGCGTTGATTGATGATGTCCATTTTTGTCACCTACCTGCATCTATAGATTAGATTTGTCGAACCCGTCCCCACGGTCTATTCCGGCGCGCCCGGCTTCCCGCGCACGTCTTGCCGGCCTCGGCCGCGTGTTCCGGATCCGCTCTTAGGCGACATCCCCTCTTCTGGCAATGATCTTACCATAACTCTCACCGGGATACAATGTCTTGACGTTCCTTGTATACTATCACCAGGCGCCATGACAGAACCTGACCAACCGGCGGCCGGCCAGACCGGCGACAAGCAGTACGTCCTCTCCGGCGACTTCCGCGGGGCGATCGTCAACATCGAATCGACGTTCGTTGGCGCGGCGGCGGCCCAGGACGTGGAGGGCCTGCCACCCGCGCCA
>DAOSMQ010000534.1:0-2119 GCA_035372725.1 Promineifilum sp. (SeqCode) | reverse complement strand
TGCCCGTGTCGGCGACGATGTATATGGGGAAGACCCGACCATCAACGCACTGGAGGCGCTGGCCGCGGCGCGGGTGGGCAAAGAGGCCGGACTATTCGTCGCCAGCGGCACGATGGGCAACCTGACAGCCGTGCTGACCCACGCCGGGCGGGGCGACGAGGCCATTCTGGGGGCCGACAGCCACGTCTATTGTTGGGAGGCGGGCGGCATGGCCGCGCTAGGCGGGGTGATGCCTTTGGCGCTGCCGACCGACAGTATCGGCCGCCTTGATCTGGGTGCGGTCGAAGACGCTATCCGCGAAGACGATCCCCACATGCCCCGCAGCCGGCTGATCCTGGTAGAAAATAGCTACGGCGGCAAGCACGGCTACCCGCTGCCGCCCGATTACTTCGCCGGCATTGCCGCCATTGCCCGGCGACATGGCCTGGCCACCCATATGGACGGTGCGCGCCTGTTTAACGCTGCCGTAGCCCAGGGCATCAGCGCGGCCGACATCACGGCCCACGTCGATTCGGTGACCTTCTGCCTCAGCAAGGGCCTGTGCGCCCCGGTGGGGTCGGTGCTGTGCGGCTCAGCGGCGTTCATCCACCAGGCCCGGCGGGCGCGTAAGGCGCTGGGCGGCGGCATGCGCCAGGCAGGCATACTGGCCGCGGCCGGCGTCGTCGCCCTGAACGAGATGATTGACCGGCTGGCCGAAGACCATGCCCACGCGCGGCTGCTGGCCGAGGGACTGGCCCGGCTGCCGGGCGCGCGCGTGGACGTGGACAAGGTGCGCACCAATATGGTCTTCTTTGACCTGGCCGATGACGTGCCGCTGTCGTCGGAGCAGGTGGCCGGCCAGCTGCGCGAGACGGCCGGCGTCTGGTTGGGCACAAACGGCCCGCGCGGCTTCCGGGCGGTGACTCATTACTGGATTTCGGCCGGGGACGTAGGGGTATTGCTGGACGGGTTGGAGAGAATTTTGGCGCGGGCGCAGGAGCCGGCCGCGCCGTTGACGGCCTAGGAGGGATGGATGACCAACCTGATCAATCAGACCCTGAACAGTCGCTACCGTCTGGAGGCCCTGCTGGGCGATGGCGGCATGGGCACGGTCTATCGCGCCGCTGACCTCAATCTGGAGAGGCAAGTGGCCATCAAGCTCATGCATAGCCACTTTGCCCGCCTGGAGGAGTTCCGCGCGCGGCTGGTGCAGGAGGCGCGCACGGCGGCGCAGCTCGACCACCCTTCTATCGTCCGCGTCTACGATTTCGGCGATTCGGAGTTGGGGCTGTTCATCGCCATGGAGTATGTCGATGGCGGCAGCCTGCGCGACCATCTGCGTCGCCTGCAACGTTTGCAGAAGTACTTACCGCTGGCCCAATGTCTGCAAATCGGCATCCAGATGGCCGAGGCGCTCGACTATGCCCACCGGCGCAAGATCATTCACCGCGATGTCAAGCCGGGCAATATCATTCTGAAGCGGCTCAGCCGGCCCGACGAGGCCGGCGCGCAGCCGTTCCGCGCCCTGCTGACCGACTTTGGCCTGGTGAAGCTGCAAGAGGGCCTGAGCCTGACGCAGAGCGGCGCGACGGTGGGCACGCCGACCTACATGTCACCGGAGCAGTGCGAGGGGCGCGAGCTTGACGGTCGCTCGGACCTCTACTCGCTCGGCGTTGTCCTCTATGAGCTGGTAGCCAACAGGCTGCCCTTTACCTTCCAGACGCTCTCCGAGGCTATTGCCGCCCATCAGAACAACGTCCAGCCGGCGCTGGCCAGCACGTCGCGGCCGGAAGTGCCGCCCATCATCGACACGCTGCTGGCGCGGTCGATGGCCAAGTCGCCCGCCCAGCGCTTCGCCACCGGCGCGGAGATGGCCGACGCCCTGCGTAGCGCCTTTGTCGCTCTGGAGGGGCTGCCCACGCGGGTGATGCTGCATCAGGAGTTGGACATCCTCGACCAGGTGGCCGAGCCGCCGGCCGGCTTCGAGTTACAGATTCAGACGCCCGGCCACGGCGACAGCCTTGTGCCCCTGACGCGGGCGGTCATCACCCTCGGCCGCAACCTTGACAATGACATTGTCCTGCCGGCCGACGGCGTCTCGCGCCACAACTGGGTGCTGGCGGGCGATGCCGCCCACAGC
>DAOSMQ010000533.1:0-2120 GCA_035372725.1 Promineifilum sp. (SeqCode) | reverse complement strand
CTATGGCCACTGTGTTGGCGCCCGGCGAAACCTCTGACTTCATTGGGATTCGCTTTCAGAAACTTGGAAAGCTGTATCATTTTAAGGTCGGTAGCCACAAAGACCTCGTTCCCGGCGACTACGTCGTCGTCGAAACGAAACGAGGCAAACAACTCGGCCAGGTCATCGCCTTCATCCCGCCCGACGAGGTGAACCGGCAGAAGGGCCTGCGCGCTGTCCAGCGGCGGGCGACGCCGCGCGACCTGGTCATGAAGCAGGTCTGGGAAGCGAAAGAACTGGACGCGCTGATTACCTGTCGCGAAGAAGCATCGCGGGCAAATGTCCGCGATGCTAAGTTCGTTAAGGCCGAATTCAGCTTTGACGGCTCATGGCTGATCATCTCCTATACGACAGAGAACAAGAAGCTCGACGTGCGTCAGGTGCAGGCGGCCCTCGGCCGCATCCTGCGCACGCGCGTTGAGATGCAGCAGGTCGGCCCGCGCGATGTGGCCAAGGTCATGGGCGGCTATGGGGCCTGTGGCATCCCGCGCTGCTGCTCCACCTTCCTGACCGAATTCAGTCCCATTTCTATTCGCATGGCCAAGGAGCAGGGCATCTCGCTCAGCCCGCAGGAGATCACCGGCATGTGCGGCCGCCTGCGCTGCTGCCTGGTCTATGAGTACGAGCAGTACGTCGAGGCAAAGAAGCAACTGCCCAAGGTCGGCAAGGTCATCGGCACGCCCCACGGCGAAGGCAAGGTCGTGGATGTGCGGCCGCTGCGCGACTCGGTCATCGTCCAGGTTGGCGAGGAGTACCATGAGGTGACGCGCGCCCAGCTAGAGCCGCTGGAAGAGTTGGAAGCCCTGAAGAAAAAGGCCGAGGCCGGCTGCTCCAAGCACGAAAATGGCGGCTGCGACTGTGGGGCCAGGGCAGCCCCGGCCGCGGACGAGCCGCCGGCGGAGGGGGAATGAAAGGCTACGCCGACGCTTGGGAGACTGTCTGCCGCTACGTGGGCGACCGCGGCCTGCGTCGCCACATGCAGGCCGTCAGCGCGGCCATGCGCTTCTATGCCGATCGGCTGGGCGAAGACCAGGAGGCCTGGGCCACTGTTGGCCTGCTCCACGACTTCGACTGGGAGATTCACCCCGGCCTGGACGAGCATCCCATGAAAGGCGCGCTCATCTTGCGGGCCGAGGGTTGGGACGAGGAGACGATTCGCATCATCCTGTCCCACTACACCGAAGGCACCGGCGTCGAGCGCAACAAGCCAGTCGATTTCGCTCTCCTGGCCTGCGACGAGATCACCGGCTTGATCATCGCGGCCACGCTGGTCAAGCCCTCGCGCGACATTGCCGACACCTCGGTGGCGTCGATCCGCAAGAAGTGGAAGGATCGCCGCTTTGCCGCGGGAGTGGATCGCGATCACGTGGCCGAGGTGACGGCCGACTTCAGCCGCGTCTGCTTCGATGGCGGCCTGGAACTGTGGCCGCACATTGAGAACGTCCTGACAGCCATGCAGGGCGCGGCGGCCGAGCTGGAGTTAGACGGCCGCCTGGCTGTCGCCGAGGCGCATGACTAGGCCCGAGCTGCTGACCGTCGCCGAGGCGCTGGCTATTGTTCTGGACAGCGTTGCCCCGCTGGGCAGCGAGACGGTGGCGTTGCTGGATTCGCTCGGCCGCGTTCTGGCTGAACCGGTTGTCGCTGCCGACAGCCTGCCCCCCTTCGCCAACTCGTCGATGGACGGCTACGCTCTGCGCGCCGCCGACCTGGCCGGCGCGGGGCCAGACACCGGCGTGCGTCTGCGCGTGGTGGCCGACGTGGCCGCCGGCGCGCCATCACCCGTGACCCTGACGCCGGGCACGGCGGCGCGCATCATGACCGGCGCGCCCCTGCCTGAAGGCGCTGATGCTGTTGTGCCTGTCGAGGACACCGATGAGCCGTGGCGCGACCGCGACCGCCCGCTGCCGGAAACCGTTACCATCTGGCGCGCCGTTGGCTCCGGCGACTACGTGCGCTATCCTGGCGAAGACATCCGCGCCGGGCAGACGGTGCTGGCAGCCGGGCACCTTGTCCGGCCCCAGGAAGTGGGCGTGCTGGCCTCGCTGGGTATCGAGCGTGTGGCCGTTGTGCGGCGGCCGCGC
>DAOSMQ010000532.1:0-2123 GCA_035372725.1 Promineifilum sp. (SeqCode) | reverse complement strand
CGACAGCCTAACAGGCTGTGCTACTTTGCTATAGCCGGTCAGGTCTCAAGCCAATTGGTAACAACTGAAGCGCCCTGTCCCATGAAGCCAATCTGTAGCCTTTTCCGGACAGGCCGCTATAATTTTCGGCACAGTGGATTTTGCTCGGCGCCCCACGTGATATTGACTTGGCCAGCTGCGCCGGCGCTACCGGACAAACCATCACCGTTCACATCGATGGACTCACGCCATGAGCCTGCGTAGCCTCAGGACATCGACTTCCTCTTCACCGAGCGCAGGGGCGACGCGTTCGCCGGCGCGCAGAAACGTTGAGCACTGCCCTGGAATCGTGTAGCCGCAAGGAGAGTGAGACGATGGCAATGGTAACGTGTCCCAACTGTGGTCATGCCAACGCTGAAACGGCCAGGTTCTGCGCCCGGTGTGGCCACAAGCTATCGCCGGCGGAGACGATGGTGATGGGCGGCTTCGACGATAGCATCCCCCTGCCGGGCACCCGGCCGCCGACCATGAGCGACAAAGAGCAGGCGGCCTTTAATCCTCCGCCGCCAAACTCCCCTGAGACACCCATAGCCCCTGTGCCGCTCCGCCCCGTGTCCGCGCCCCCGCCGGTCTACACGTCGCCGCCTCCGGCCGTCGGCGCGCCCGTGGCCGCCAACGAGCCGCCGGCCTCCAGTCATCGCTTCGTGGCCATGCGCACCATCGCCGGTCTGGCCAATGTCCTGGCCATCGTGTCGCTGGTATTGGTCGGCCTCGGCGGGTTACTTGTTGGCTACCAGATGGTTAGCGTCTTATTCGGTAGCAGCATTCTCGGCGCGCTCGGTGGCCTGATCATCGGCGCGATCGCCGGCGCGCTGGGCTGGGTCTATTGGCGGCTGCTGGGCGAGGGCATCTGGGTGATTCTAGACATCGAGTCGAACACGCGCCGAACCGCGGCGGCGCTAGAGGGCCAGCGGCAGCCATAGCCAAATGAATAATCTTTTCGACAGGATGCGCTCTGGGGCCGAGAAGGCCGCCTTCGAGGCCGATAAGCTCCGCCGCCTCTCTGCCGCCCAGTCAGACTTGCGCGGCCTGCGCGACGAGATGAACAAGGCCGTCAACCAGATCGGCCGCATCGCCTTCGACCTGCACCAGCGCGGCCAGGGCGGCCCGCCGGAATTGCGCGCCGCCTGCGAGGCCGCCACGGCCGTGCTGGCCCAGATCAGCACGCAGGAGGCGGAGATCGAGCGCATTCGCAATGAGCAGTTTCTGGAGCATGGGGCCGACGCCAAAGACCCATCGCCACTGGTGTGCCCGGTGGGCCACGGCCCGTTGGCAGCCGGGGCGCGCTACTGCCAGCAGTGTGGCCAGCCGGGTGTGCCCGTGGCGCCGGTCGCCCTGATCCCTTGTCCAACCTGCGGGGCAGCGTTGCAACCGGACGCGCGCTTCTGCTACAACTGCGGCCAGCCCATGCCCGCCGCGGACGCCGCGCCGCAGCCGCCGGCCGCGCCGGCGCGTTCGGAAACCGTGCGGCTCGACAGCACGAAGCCGGTGGCCGCCTGCCCGTCGTGCGGCACGCCGGTGCTCGATGCCAGCGAGTCGTTCTGTTCGACGTGCGGCTACCCCTTCAAACGTGCAACCTGAGCCACAAGAGGAGCCAGGTTCCATATGCATAGTCCCACAGCGACAAAGCGGCCGGCGACATAGGCGATGAACTGCCCTCGCTGCCGCCGTCTGGTTCCGGCAAACACAGCCTTTTGCGTCTACTGCGGCGCGCCGCTGACGCCACCCTCGGCGCGCCGCTGGCTGCTGCCGGCTGTGTTCCTCACCGTGGGGCTGGTCACTGCGGCGCTGGTCTACACCTTTTGGCAACTGGGGCCGGGGCGTGCCGGTGCGCGGAATGCGGCGCTCAGCGACGCCACGCTGCCGCCCCCACCCACAGCAGCCGCTCCCAGCGCCGCGCCTTCCCTCGCCACCACCACCACGACAAGCACGCCCCTGGCCGCCACGCCTGCGCCCCTGTCCGGAGTGACCTCCTCCCTCCCCGACGAGATCGTCTTCCAGAGCAACCGCGACGGCGACTACGACATCTACATCATGGCCCTCGACGGCACTAATCAGCGCGCGCTGACCGACAACGACGTCAA
>DAOSMQ010000531.1:0-2124 GCA_035372725.1 Promineifilum sp. (SeqCode) | reverse complement strand
GCGGGAGATGCGGTCGCGGGCATAGACGGCGAAGGTGTCGGCGGGCACGTCGCGCAGGGCGTCGCCGCGCTCGGCGATCAGCTCGCGGGCCAGTTCGACGATGTACTCGCCCTGGTAGTGTTCTTCGGCCAGCTCGGCCGGCTGGCCCAGCAGTTGGAGGTAGCGCACCTTGACTGATTCGCCCAGCAGGGTGATCTGTCGGCCGGCGTCGTTGTAATAGTACTCCAGGGTCACGTCATAGCCGGCGCTGGCCAGCACACGGTGGAGGGTGTCGCCGATGACACCGCCGCGCGTCCGGCCGAGGGTGATCGGCCCGGTGGGGTTGGCGCTAACACACTCGACCTGGGCCTTCTTGCCGTCGCCCAGGTCGTTGTGGCCAAAGCCGCGCGGGGCGGCCAGGATGCGCTCCGGCAACTGCTGGAGCCAGGCCGGCGACAGGCGGAAGTTGATGAAGCCCGGCGGGGCGACAGTAGCGCCGTCGAGGTAGTCAATGGGCGGCAGGTGGTCGGCGATGGCCGCGGCGATCTTAAGCGGGGCCATGCGCGCCGGGCGGGCCAGTTGCAGGGCGACGGCCGTGGCGTAGTCGCCGTGACTTGTCTCGCGCGGGCGTTCGACGGTCACTGCGGGCAGGTCGAAGGGAGGCAGCGTGCCGTCGCCTTGCGCGGCCAGAAGCGCGGCGTGGACAGCGGCAGCCAGTTCGTGATGATGAAGCATGATGGAGATTCTAACAGTATGGTGGTGGACAGTCGAAGAGGGAAATGGGTCGATTGACCATTGTTGGCCCGTCTTTTATACTGTAAATGCAGTGCTGGTAATATGGTTGTTGCCGGCACAGACCGAGTATCGACGCAAAGACATTGCTGCGCACATCGACCTATGAACGACGCCAGACCAACTCACGAACCCCGCATTGTCGAAGGCGTACTCGTCCCGACGAGCACGCCCCTGCCCGCGGCCGGCGCGCCGCTGTCCGTCACCGATCCCGAATTCGACGCCTACATGACCATCGTCAAAGCGCTATTGGGCGGAGCCATCGAGGGCACGGCCGAGCTGGCCCGGCGGCTGGAGCGGTTGGAGGCGGAGATGCGCGCCGCCGAGGGTGGCCCGCCCGGCCCCGGCACTGTCGATAGCTCGGCTGACGTGGTGCGCTACATGCTCGGCGGGATGGTTCTCTCGGCCGCCGACGGCGCGCGGCAAAGAGCGGTCCGGCTGGCGCGGACGTCGGACGAGTTCCTGCGCCTGACCGGCAGCACCATCCGGCCTCTCGCCAACAATCGCCTGACCGGCATCATCGTCCGCCCCATCGACCGCGCCTTTGGCCGCCTAGTCGCCCGCGGCCAGCGGCGGGTGGATGGCTGGATCGCCCTGGGCCAGACCCACGAGCCGAGCGCTCGCTTGCTGGCCCGGCAGGCCTATCTGGACATCCTCGATGACTTTATCGGCCATCTGTCGGAAAATGAGCAGTTGACTACCCTGGTGCAGGAGCAGAGCGTCGGCCTGGCCAATGAGTTCGTTGAGGAGGTGCGCGAGCGCACCGTCTCGGCCGACACACTGGCCGAGTCGGTTGTGCGGCGCATCCTGCGCCGGCCGCCGCGCACGGCGCTGCCGCCGCCGGAGCCGATCCGCGCGGCTGTGGCCGAGGTGAAGTGGGTGCCGCGCCATGATGATTAGGCGCGTCGCCCCGCCGCCCGATTCGCAGCGCGGCTATGCCGCCGGCTTTGTGACGCGCTATATCGCCTTCCTGATCGACATCGCCCTCGTTGCCGGCGTCGCTCTGCTGACGGTGACGGTGGCGCGCACGACGCTGGCCTTCTTCGGCTTCGACCAGTTGCTGGACTACCTCTTTGCGCCGCTAGACCTGGAGGCGCGTTCGCAGGTGCTGTCCGGCGCGGCGCGCTGGGGGATCACAGTTGGCGGCGGGTTCCTGGGCTTCGGCGTCTACTCCGCCCTGGCCTGGATGCTGGTCGGCAAGACAGTTGGCAAGGCGCTGCTCGGGTTGCGAGTGCTGGGCCGCGACGGCCGCCGTTTGACGTGGCGGCAGGCCATTGTCCGCTCGCTGGCCTACTACGTCTCCGCCCTGCCCCTCTTTCTGGGCTATCTGTGGGTTCTGGTGGACGACGAGCG
>DAOSMQ010000530.1:0-2136 GCA_035372725.1 Promineifilum sp. (SeqCode) | reverse complement strand
ACCGTCGTCACGTGGGGGCTGGTGTGCTTGCTGCGCACCATGTGCTCGGCGATGGCGCGGCGGATGTTGGTCAGGGGGAGTAGTTCCGATTCGCCGGTGGGCGACGGCTTGCCGGCCGCTGACGGCCGACCGCCGACCGCCGCCAGAGGAGATTCGTCAGACAGAGAGCTTTCATCCGTCGTTCGCCCACTGGCCCCAGTCGCGGCGGTCAGCGGTCGCCCGTCGGCCGTCGGCGCTTCGCTTGCGGCGGTCGGCGGTCGGCCGTCGGCCGTCGTCCCGGCCACATAGGCCAGGATGTCGTCCTTCGTAATCCGCCCATCGCGCCCCGTGCCCGTCACCCGGCCCAGATCGACGCCATGCTCGGCGGCAATGCGGCCGACAACGGGACTGATGCGGCCGGTATACGGGGCCGCGGGCAGCGAATCAGCCACCGGCGCGGCGGTCGTCTTCTCAGCAGCCGTCTTCTCAGCGGTCGGCGGTCGGCGGTCGGCGGTCGTCTTCTCGGCGGTCGGCGGTTGGCCGTCATCCGTCGTTTCGCCCGGCTCACCAATGATGGCCAGCACCGTGCCGACAGGGACGGTGTCGCCCTCGCTCACGCAGAGACGTAGGATCGTCCCGGCCGCCTCCGTCGTCGTCTCGGTCGTCACCTTGTCCGTCTCGACCTCGGCGATGGGCGCGTAGCGCTCCACGCGGTCGCCCTCGCGCACCAGCCAGCGGGCCAATGTGCCCTCGATGACGCCTTCGCCCATTTCGGGCAGGGTGATTTGGATGGTCATTGTGGTTCTCCACAGAAGGACAGGGGAGCAGGGGAGCGGGGGAGCAGGGGAGACCTCTTCTCCCCCCTGCTCCCCTGTCCACCTGCTCCCCCGCGGGTAAACTCAAGGCGCAACATATTATAGAAAGCTGGGAAACCGCGTCGGGTTTGCTTCGTTCATCATGTCGTAGAGCACGGCGAAGACATCCTCGGCATTGGGCTTGGAGAAGTAGGCCCCATCGGAGCCATAGGCCGGACGGTGGGGCTGGGCGCTGATGGTGCGCGGTTCGGCGTCGAGCCATTGGAAGCCGCCCTGCGTCTCCAGCACCTCGCGCAGCATGTAGGCCGTCGCTCCGCCGGGCATGTCTTCGTCCAGGAAGACGACGCGGTTGGTCTTGCGTAGCGATTCGACGATGTGACCGTACCGGTCGAAGGGCAGCAGCGTCTGCACGTCGATGATCTCGACGGCGATGCCGACGGCGGCCAGGGCCTCGGCCGCCTCGACGGCGATGCGGCAGGCCGCGCCATAGGTCACCAGGGTGATGTCATCACCCTCGCGCAGCACTTCGGGCACGCCTAGCGGCACAGTAATGTCGCCGATGTTGGCCGGCAGGTGCTCCTTGAGGCGGTAGCCGTTGAGCACCTCGACGACAAGACCCGGCTCGTCGCCGCGCAACAGCGTGTTGTAGAAGCCGGCGGCCTGGGTCATGTCGCGTGGCACGCAGATGTGCAGGCCACGCAATAGGTTGATGACGGCGGCCATGGGCGAACCGGCGTGCCAGACGCCCTCCAGCCGGTGGCCGCGGGTGCTGATGATGACCGGCGCTTTCTGCCCGCCGCGTGTGCGCCAGTGGAGGGAGGCCAGGTCGTCGGACAGGATTTGCAGGCCATAGAGCAGGTAGTCGAGATACTGGATTTCGGCGATGGGGCGCAGGCCGCGCAGGGCCAGCCCAATGGCCTGGCCGATGATGGTGGCCTCGCGGATGCCCGTGTCGGAGACGCGCAGGGGGCCGTACTTCTTCTGCAAGCCGGCCCAGGTCTGATTGACACCGCCCAGCAAGCCCACGTCCTCGCCGAAGGCGACCACGCGCGGATCGCGGGCCAGCATGGCGTCGAAGGCGGCGTTGAGGATTTGCGCGCCGGGGACAAGGCGGGCGTTGTCCGGGTAGATGGGTTTGACTTCCGGCACGCGCAGAGCCGACTCGTCCGAACGGCTGTAGAGGTGGGAGCTATAGCGCTCGCGGTTGGCCGCCAGTTGCGTCTGCCGCCAGGCGAGCAGCCGGCCGACGGGCGTCTCCGGGTCGCGCGGTTCGCCCCGCGTGGCCGCCAGCGCCTCGCCCACGGCGATGAGCACGTCCCGGCGCAACACCGTCTCTTTGGCC
>DAOSMQ010000529.1:0-2147 GCA_035372725.1 Promineifilum sp. (SeqCode) | reverse complement strand
AGGAAGTTGATCTCCAGCAGGTCGCTTGTGCCCAGGATGCGCTCCAGGCCGAGGCCGTCGCTGGGATGGATCATCTCGCGGCGGGCGTCGAGCTTGACCATCTCATCGAAGTCGACGATGCCCTTGGCGGACTTGTCGGCGTGGGCCTGGCGCGCGGCGCGGCGGGCGTCGAAACGGGCGTCGGCGGCCTGGTCTTGCTGGTCACGGTTCATGGCGAGCCTCCTGTAGAGTAGCCACTGGCCAAACCTCAGCGAGCCCCCAGAGCTTTCAGAAAACCTCTGCGGTCTGGCGGCCACTGGCGACCGATCACTGGCCACTATGATATAATGTCCAGATTATGATAGATGCAAGACACCTTGACAACACCGCGCCCGATCCCGGGGGCGAATTGACCGACGGCCCGGTGCTGGCGGCATCGTGCAAGGAGAAAGTGGCCGACTCTGTGCGCACCATCCTGCGCGCCGTCGGCGAAGACCCGCAGCGGGAGGGCCTGCGGGACACGCCCAACCGCGTCGCCCGCGCCTACGATGAGCTGCTGCTGGGCTACCGCGTCGATCCCGTGGAGTTGCTCAACAACGCCCTGTTCGAGGCCAGTTACAGCGAGATGGTCGTCGTCAGCGACATCGACTTCTACAGCCTGTGCGAGCACCACATGCTGCCTTTCTTCGGCCGGGCATACGTGGCCTATATCCCCAACCGCAAGGTCATTGGCCTGTCGAAGATCCCGCGCATCGTCGAGGTCTATGCCCGTCGCTTGCAGATTCAGGAGCGCATGACGCGGCAGATCGCTGAACTGATCGATGAGCTGGTGCAGCCGTTGGGCGTCGCCGTGGTCGTCGATGGCCTGCACATGTGCATGGCCATGCGCGGCGTGAAGAAGTCCAATGCCCGCATGCGCACCAGCGCCTTGCTGGGCACCTTCGCCGACAACCCCAAGACGCGGGCGGAGTTCATGGAGCATATCGGGCCGGTGGCCAGATCACTGGTCTAGTTTATTCCCGATAGGCCCCCATCGGGCGTCCAGTTTATTCCCGATGGGGCTCCATCGGGCCGGTGGCCCGGGCAAAGCCGGGCGGACGCAGCTACTTGTCCTGGGTGGCCCAGTAGGCCTCCGCCTCGCGCTCCATGACGGCGAGGCGGGAGTAGTAGTCGCGGATCTCCTTCAAATGGGCCAGGGCGATCTTGCCGGTGACAAGCTCATCGTCGCCGGTCACGTTCGTTTGCAGATCGTGGACGCCGTGTTCCAGTTCAACGGCTAGGCCCATCCGAAACTGCTCCAGATCATATTGGCTCCAGTCGACGCCGATTTGATCGCCGATGCGCTGGGCTTCCTCAAGCGTGAATTCCCGTTTACTAGCCACCGCTTTCTCCCAGGCGCGGTGAGTTGCCCACCGCGCTATTGATGTAACTATACCTCATTTCAGCAAGAGTGGCTTGTGTGGCCAGCCGCGCGCGGAGGTGGGCGAAGGCCATCGCCGGGCGGGAAGGGTGGATTGGGCGGCCTCTATTCCGGCGTGGCCGTCGCGCCGCCGATCTCCTGCCCGGCCAGCTGCTCCAACGCCTTCACCAGGGCGTGGTTGCCCTCGCCGCCCAGGCCGCGCTGTTGCAGGGCGCGATAGTATTGGAAGACTTGCGCCGTGGACGGCAGGGGGATGCCCAGCGTGTCGGCCGTCTCCAGCACCAGGCGCAAGTCCTTTTGCTGCAAGTCGATGGTGAAGCCCGGCCGCCAGTCGCGGCGAATGACCTGCGGGCCGCGGTTGTTGAGCATCCAGCTGCCGGCCGCGCCGCCGCCGACGGCCGCCAGCGTCCGCTCCAAATCCAGCCCGCCCGCCTGGGCCAGCAGCAGCGCCTCGCCCACGGCCTGCATGGTGACGACGACAAGCACCTGGTTGACGAGCTTGGCCAGTTGCCCCGCGCCCTGGCCGCCGACGTGGGTGATCGTCTTGCCCATCGCCCCCAGGATGGGCATGGCCCGCGCGACCTGGGCGGCGTCGCCGCCGACCATGATGCTGAGCGTGCCCTTGGCCGCGCCCTCGCTGCCGCCGCTGACAGGGGCGTCGAGCATGTGGACGCCGCGCGCGCTCAGCCGGGTGGCGATGGCGCGGGTGGCCTCCGGGCTGATGGTGCTGCAATCGATGACCAGCGCG
>DAOSMQ010000528.1:0-2155 GCA_035372725.1 Promineifilum sp. (SeqCode) | reverse complement strand
GGGCCTCAGCACCGCCTACGCGCCTTTTGCCGGCGGGCAGATGCTCTGGCGGGGCGACAACGCGCAAATCTACGTCCTCACCAACGACGGCCACTGGGCGCAATACGACGACCTCTGGCAGGAGGGCGAGGCCGAATTCACCTGTGGCGAGGCCAACACCCCGCCAGCGCCGGTGCGCGGCTTCGGCCGCGTCTGGTGCGACCACGCCGCGGTGCGCGAGAGTCTGGGCGCGGCCACGGCGGCGGAGATCGGCGACAGCGGCGGCCGGGCGCAGGACTTTGTCAATGGCTTGCTACTGGCCGGCCCAGACGGATCGACCTTTGTGCTGATCGGCGAGACGGCCACCTGGCGGCGCGTATGGCCCAACGAGTGAGCCGGCCCAAACGAGGGGGAACCCTTCTAGCAAGGAAGTTGCGATGATCATCTGCCCCAATTGCCAAACTGAGAACCGCCCCGGCACGAAGTTCTGCCGCACCTGCGGCAAGCCTCTGCCGGCCGACCCCAAAGCCACCCAGCTCTCGACGCCCCTGCCCGCGGCCCCGGCCAGCGGCTTCCCCTGGCCGGCCCCCTCCAGCGGTGTGGGCGCGCCGGCACAGCCTGGCCAGTGCCCTAATTGCGGCTCGCCCGTGCAACCCAACACGATGTTCTGCCCCATTTGCGGCCACGCCTTGCGGGCGGGCGGAACCGCCGCCGGCGCGGCCGGCATGGGCACGCTGGTGATGCCCAAAGCGGAACGGCCGGCGCTGGTCATCAATTGGCCCGGCGGCCAGAAGGATGAGCGTCCGCTGGAAAAGCCGGTCATGCGCCTGGGCCGCGCGCCCGACAACGATATCGTCATCAACTTCCCGACCGTCTCCGGCCATCACTTGCGCCTGGAAACCGACGGCACGGGGGACGGGGTGCGGGTTACTGACCTGGGCAGCACCAACGGCACACTCCACAACGGTCTACAGATGCCGGCCAACGCGCCGCGGACGGTCTACGCCGGCGATGTGTTGCGCATTGGCGACCTGACCGGCAACTCGCTGAGCCTGTCGCTGAAGACTACCGGGGCTGGCTTGCAGACGCGCCCACTGGGGATGCAGCAGCTGGCCCAATTGCAGCAGGCGGTCATCGGCCGCGACCCGTCTTGCGAAGTGCACCTCGACCACCCCTCCGTCTCTCGCCGCCACGCCGAAATCCGCCGCCAGCCTGACGGCAGCTTCGTCATTCGCGACCTGGGCAGCGCCAACGGCACGTTCGTGGACGGGCAGCGCGTTGTCGCCTGGCTGCCGCTGGCCAAGGGCGCGGTTGTGCAGATCGGGCCATACAAGATGGTCTATGACCTGGAGGCCAAGGCCCTGACGACCTCAATGAGCCGCGGCCACCGCCTCGATACCGTTAATCTGGGCAAGCAGGTTGCCGGCGGGCGGATGATCCTGACCGACGTATCGCTGGCTGTGCTGGCGGGCGAGTTCATCTCGCTCGTCGGCGGCAGCGGCGCGGGCAAGAGCACGCTGCTGCGGGCCATGAACGGCTTCAACCCGGCCACGCAGGGGCAGATGCTCATCGACGGCGAGCAGCTCTACCCCAACCTCGACGCCTACCGCATGATCATGGGCTACGTGCCCCAGGACGACATCATCCACCGCGAACTGACCGTTGGCAAGGCGCTTTACTATGCCGCCAAGCTGCGCCTGCCGGACGCCGGCAAGGCCGAAATCGACAAGCGCATCCACGAAGTGCTGGAGATGGTGGACATGGGCGCGCACGCCCACAAGCCAGTGCGCGTCCTCAGCGGCGGCCAGCGCAAGCGCGTCAGCATCGCTGTGGAGCTGCTGGCCCAGCCCGACCTGCTCTTTCTGGACGAGCCGACCTCCGGCCTGGACCCCGGGCTGGAGAAGAAGATGATGTACGACCTCAACCGGCTGGCCGACCGCGGCAAGACCATCGTCCTTGTCACCCACGCCACGGCCAACATCGAGCAATGCGACCACGTGGCCTTCCTGAGCCAGGGCTACCTGTCCTACTACGGCCCGCCCGGCGAGGCCATCCAGTACTTCCACGCCCAGGACTTCGCCGACATCTACCTGAAGCTGACCCAGGAAGTGAACCCGGCCGAGGGCAAGCCCGCGCCCGACAACCTGCAAGCGGTCTTCCCGGCCGTGCAGGCGCG
>DAOSMQ010000527.1:0-2161 GCA_035372725.1 Promineifilum sp. (SeqCode) | reverse complement strand
GCCGACGGCACATTCCGCCGCGGCCGTCTCGCGCCGATGAAGCCCATCGCCGACGAGGCCGCCGCGCAAACGCCCTCGCTGCGCCACGTCATCGTCCTGCGCCGCGCCGGCAACGACGTGGCCACATCTGATGTGGCCATGACCCCCGGCCGCGACCACTGGTGGCACGAACTCGTCGCCGCCCAGCCGGACACGGCGACCACGGCCGACACCGCCGCCGAGGATACCCTGCTCATCCTCTACACCAGCGGCACGACCGGCCGGCCCAAGGGCATCGTCCACACCCACTGCGGCTTCCCAGTCAAGGCCGCCCAGGACATGGCCTTCGGCACCGACGTCCACGGCGCGGCCGACGGCGGCGACGACCGCATCTACTGGATCACCGACATGGGCTGGATGATGGGGCCGTGGCTGGTCTATGGGGCGACGCTGCTGGGGGCGACGTTCTGCTTCTACGACGGCTCGCCCGACTATCCCGACGTCGATCGCCTCTGGGCGCTGGCCGAACGCCACCGGCTGACCCACCTGGGCGTCTCGCCGACACTCATCCGCGCCCTGGCCCCCCACGGCGCGGAGCCGGCGCGCCGCCACGACCTGTCGTCGGTGCGCTTCTTCGCCAGCACGGGCGAGCCGTGGAACCCCGACCCGTGGCGCTGGCTGTTCGACGTGGTGGGCGAGGGGCGGCGGCCGATCATCAACTACTCCGGCGGCACGGAGATCAGCGGCGGCATCGTCATGGGCAACCCCATCCTGCCGCTCAAGCCGACCGCCTTCGCCGCGCCCTGCCCCGGCATCGCCGCCGACGTGGTGGATAGCGCCGGCCGCTCCGTGCGCGGCCAGGTGGGCGAACTGGTCATACGCGCGCCGTGGATCGGCATGGCCCGCGGCTTCTGGCACGACCGGCAGCGCTATCTGGACACCTACTGGTCGCAACTGCCCGGCGTCTGGGTGCATGGCGACTGGGCCGCGGTCGATGAGGACGGCATGTGGTACATCCTCGGCCGCTCCGACGACACGATCAAGATCGCCGGCAAGCGGCTGGGGCCGGCCGAGGTCGAGTCGGTGCTGGTGGCCCACCCGGCCGTGCGCGAGGCCGCCGCCGTGGGTGTGCCCGACGCGGTCAAAGGCAGCGCGTTGGTCTGCTTCGTCGTCCTGAGCGCCGGGCACGCGCCGTCGGAGGCGCTGGCGGCCGAGTTGCGCGCGCTGGTGGGCGCAGAGTTGGGCAAGCCGCTGACGCCGCAGGCCGTCCGCTTTGTCAGCGACCTGCCCAAGACGCGCAATGCCAAGCTGATGCGGCGCGTCATCCGCAGCGCCTACCTGGGCCAGGACCCCGGGGATACGTCGAGCCTGGTCAACCCGGAAGTGATCGCCGAACTGAGACGCGATGAAGAATAGCTCACGCAAAGGACGCAAAGGGAGCAAAGACGCAAAGAAGACAAGAAGACAAGAAGCAAAGAAGAATAAGCTTTCTTCCTTTGCGCCTTTGCTTCTTTGCGCCTTTGCGTGAGCGCCCCCCAGAAGGAGGCCGATGGCTAATCCAGCGCGAGGGGCTGTGCGGCGGGTGATCGCCACGCGGCCGGCGGCGTGGCTGCTGGCGCGGACGATTCACTACATCGACCGGGCCGTGCTGCGCCTGAGCGGCGGCCGGACGACGGCGGCGGCGCTCTTTAGCGGCCTGCCCGTCCTGGCCGTGACGACGACCGGGGCGAAGAGTGGGCAGCCGCGCACCGTGCCGCTGGTGGCCGTACCCGACGGCGACCGCCTCATTCTGATCGCCTCGAACTGGGGGCAGAGCCGTCACCCGGGGTGGTATTACAATATGAAAGCCAACCCGGCGGTGCGCGTCGTGGGTGGAGACGGCCCACCGGGCCGTCTCTACATGGCCCGCGAGGTGGCGGGGGAGGAGCGGGCGGCGTGTTGGGCGAAGGCGGTGGCGGTCTATCCGGGGTATGAGGCGTATGCGCGGCGGGCGGGGAGGGAGATTGGGGTGGTGGTATTAACGCTGCTGGAAGACCTGAGTGATCTCGCCGCCCTGGCGGCAGCGGTCGAGGAGCCGGAGCGCGATTACGAGGAATACCTGGCGAAACGCAACCACGGCAAGTCGTAATGATCGGTTGCGCTTGAAGCGAACGGCTGAGGCCGGCCGGGATCGGCTACCCGG